>JASLOY010000709.1:519-812 GCA_030745255.1 Vicinamibacterales bacterium | reverse complement strand
CCAGTAGCGTTAACCTGCACGCCATCCTTGGTGCTGGTCATCGATGTGATCTTCAGCCGGAACGAATTGACTTGCTCTTCAAGTACCAGTTGATCAGACAGAGACATAACTTGGCTCCTATGGTTAAGTCAGAACAATATCTCCTACTATACGCTCCCGCTGCACGTCAATCTGGAGATTCTGCGCCTGCACCGGCACCCCAGCCGTCAGCGCGACCAGGACGGCAACACGAGCAACGAACCGGACGAAGTGAGCCATCTATCCATCTCGGTTCCGACGATGTGGCTGGAGGG
>JASLOY010000709.1:0-509 GCA_030745255.1 Vicinamibacterales bacterium | reverse complement strand
AGTCGGCGTCCGCAGCGCGAGGCCCTCGTTGACGCGGAGCCTGGGTACGACGCTTCGAGCCATGACCGCCGGATCGTGGCGGCACAAGGTCGTTCATCGCCCCGCCCGTGGTTCGAGGGAACTCCAGGCGCGGGTGCCGACGGGACGGTAGGCGCGAGCGGCACAAACTCCTTCGGCGGAGGCGCCACTTTCGCCCTGGTTCCACGGCTCAGTTGAAGCTGACAATCGTGGCGGGACAATCAGCCGATTTCTAGCTCGGAACGACAGTATTCACTGGCGGCACAGGCGCATTAGGGCAGGAAGCGATTCGTTCCGGGCCTCGCGCTCAAACTGTCGTGTGTCCGGGTCATCCCTGTTCCCCACAACATTCGTCGAGACCACGGTTAGCTTGGTCACGTGTTCTTCCATGCCAGGGGTTTCAGACCAACCCGCGAACGACAGAATGCGTATCCAGCGAGCCTGCGCATCCTGCGGTGTCAGACGACCGGCAGCAGCCTCTCTTCTAAGCG
>JASLOY010000708.1 GCA_030745255.1 Vicinamibacterales bacterium | reverse complement strand
CTTTCCGAATCGCCCTCGCGTGATCAGGCTGTCGGTGGCCCAGGTGAACCTGTTGTCGAATCTGACGGCGTGGAACATCATCGAGAGCGCCTCGGAAGTTGCCCGGACACTCCGGCTCGCCGCGCCGCCCTAGCCGGCCCCGTTCGTTCGCCCCGACCGCGGGCGGTTTCCGACGGCGCTGGACCTGGGCAGAGCCCTGCAGCATAATCGCGGTCGAAATCGACACGAGAGACCGGGGCCCGTTCGGCCCCGAGCCACGGGAGACGATCGATGAGACCGAAGCCATTCCCGGCGGTGATCCTGTTGGCGGTGTTCCTCGCGCTCGCCGCGGGCCACGTCCTTCTCCAAGACAAGCTCGAGGCGGTGCAGGCCGGAATGGTCGAGGTGCCGCTGTTCGAGGTCGACCCGTTCTGGCCCAAACCGCTGCCCAATCATTGGATTCTGGGCAACTCGATCGGCGTCGGGGTCGATTCGCGCGATCACGTCTTCATCGTGCACCGCCGGGGCGCTCTGAATGCGAGCAACGAAGGCAACGTCGGGCCGGATCAGCCCGATGCCGAATGTTGCGAGGCGGCACCCAACGTCCTGGAGTTCGATCCGGAGGGCAACCTCGTGGGTTCCTTCGGCGGGCCCGGGAATGGCTACACCTGGCCGGCGTCGAACCACGGGCTGCAGGTCGATCCGATGGACAACATCTGGATCGGCGGCAACGGTCAGGGCGACTCACACGTGCTGAAGTTCACGCGCGACGGCCGGTTCCTGATGCAGGTCGGCGAGCCGGGGAATGACATCGACTCCAGTAGCACGACGCACTTCGC
>JASLOY010000707.1 GCA_030745255.1 Vicinamibacterales bacterium | reverse complement strand
CCGTCAGCGCAAACGAGGCGAACAACGCGAACGGCCACACCGCCAACCCTTCACGAGCCGATTTGTTTTTGCCGAAGAACCGCGTCATGACCACCACCAGCAGCAGCGGGATCAGCGTCCCGACGATGGCGTGCAGTAGCGCAACCTTGAATCCGACGAAGGCAAGGAAGCCGTCCCACTGCCCGAAGCCCATGTCAGCGACCGCCGTTTTCACCGACTCGTCGCCGGCCAAGCCCTTGTTGACTCCCACGAGGATCGGCGTGCCCACCGCGCCGAACGACACCGGCGTGCTTTGGATAATCATCCCGGCCACCACGGCCGCCATTGCCGGGAAACCGAGCCCGACCATCAGCGGCACCGTCACCGCCGCCGGCGTCCCGAACCCAGCCGCCCCCTCGATAAACGCCCCAAACAGCCAGGCGATGATGATGACCTGCACGCGCCGGTCGGCGGAGATGTTGGTAAAGCCGTTGCGGATGACTGCCAGCGCGCCGCTGTGCTTGAGCGTGTTCAGCAGCAGGATCGCCCCAAAAATGATGAACAGCAGCCGAAGCGTCAGTGAAAGCCCCTTGATCGACGCCGCAGCCACCTGCACACCTGGCACCTCCCAGACAAACAGAGCCAGCCCGGCGGCGACGAGATACGAAACCGGCATCGCGCGGCTGGCCGGCAAGCGAAAGCCCACCAGCAGAACGCCTACGGCAAGGATCGGGAGAAACGAAAGGAGCGCAGTCATGGATCAATCGGTCGCCGCACTCTAGCGCCAGCCAAGCGCTTGGCCAAGCGGCGAACAAAAGCGATTGGGTTCCCGGTGCTCAGTTCGCG
>JASLOY010000706.1 GCA_030745255.1 Vicinamibacterales bacterium | reverse complement strand
CAAAAGTGGATCTTCCATTCAATACCGCGGGCTGGCGAACCAGGAACAGAAACCTGGAAGATGGATTCCTGGAAAGTGGGTGGTGGAACCAACGCCTGGTCCCTAATCAGTGCCGATCCCGACCTCGGCTACATCTATCTGCCCTTCGGCTCACCCAGCAATGATTGGTACGGGGGAGAACGTCAGGGTGACAATCTCTATGGCAACAGCCTCGTTTGCCTCAATGCGAGTAACGGCAAACTGGTCTGGCACTTTCAGACGGTCCATCACGATCTCTGGGACTATGATCTCCCTGCGGCGCCGACGCTAGTTGATATCACCGTGGACGGTAAGCCGGTCAAAGCGGTAGCACAGGTCTCGAAACAGGGCTTCCTGTATGTCTTTAACCGAATAACCGGCGAGCCGATCTGGCCCATCGAAGAGCGCGCTGTGCCTCAGACAACAGTCCCCGGAGAGCAATCTTCGCCAACCCAACCGATCCCTACGTGGCCCAAACCTTTTGAACTACAGGGCATCTCGGAAGATGACCTGATCGACTTCACACCTGAACTTCGAGCTGAAGCGTTGCAGATCATCAGTCAGTATGATTACGGTGAGGTCTTCACGCCGCCGAGTCTGAAGGGCACTATCAACATGCCGGGGTTTGGTGGTGGCGCCGAGTGGACTGGCGCGGCATTTGATCCTCACACGTCACTGTATTACATACCCTCCACGACATCACCGATGGTGGTCACCGTACATGAACAGGGGTTCTTGGGGCGAACGGTCGCCCCGGCAGCCCGATCGCTATGGATGCGTATCACTGGTGAGATAGTCGTCGCGCCCG
>JASLOY010000705.1 GCA_030745255.1 Vicinamibacterales bacterium | reverse complement strand
GTGCTGGCCAACGCCGGTGGTCAGGATGGCGTCGCCGCCGGTCAATTCGTAAAGAGTCTCGATAACCATCTGCGGCAGGATGACCTCGTCCTCCGAGCCGGCAAGGTGATCCTTCATGTGCTGCGAATTCATCACCTCGTCGGTCACACGGTAGCCGAACGGCGCCCGTTCCTTCCACGCGGCGATCTGCTTCTGCCACGCGGTGAATTTTTTCTGCAACGGCCGCTCGGTGATCATTTCGGCTAGGCGCTCGATTGCGTAACGGATCTCGCTCACCACCGGCAGGGCGACCTTCCGATTCTTGTTGATCTCGGACGGGTCGATGTCGATGTGCACGATTGTGCCGTGCTCGCAGAACTTGTCGACCTTGCCGGTGACGCGGTCGTCGAACCGCACGCCGAAAGCCAGCAGCAGGTCGGCGCCGTCGGCCACTTTTTGTGTATTGCCGTCGGCGTCCTTCTCAAACTCGCCGCTGACGGCCCAGTTGGCATACGCCGAGCCGTGCATGCCGAGCCAGCGCAGCGACAGTTCGTGCGTCTCCGGAAACGCGCCGACCCCCATGATGGTCGTGGTGACCGGGATGCCGGTCACCTCGACCAGCCGCCGCAGCGCCTCGCTGGCGTCGGCGCTGATGATGCCGCCACCGACGTAGAGCACCGGCCGCTCGCTCTTCTCGATCAGCCCAACGATCTCATTCAGTTCCAGTTCGCTGGCCTTCCGGTTGTCGGGATCGAACCCAGCGATGTCGACTTCGGCCGGGAAGAAAACCTGCGCACGAGTCTGCTGGATGTTTTTCGGCACGTCCACGACCACCGGGCCGGGGCGGCCACTGGTGGCGA
>JASLOY010000704.1 GCA_030745255.1 Vicinamibacterales bacterium | reverse complement strand
CTTCTACCTGCCCCGGATCTGCAACCACTGCATCAACCCGGGCTGCGTGGCTGCCTGTCCTGCGGGTGCTGCCTACAAGCGTGGCGAGGACGGCATCGTCCTCGTGAACCAGGACAAGTGTCGTGCGTGGCGGATGTGCATCTCAGGATGCCCCTACAAGAAGGTGTACTACAACTGGTCAACGGGCAAGTCGGAGAAGTGCGTCCTCTGCTTCCCACGCCTGGAGAGTGGTCAGGCGCCGGCGTGCTTCCACTCCTGTGTCGGCCGGATTCGCTATCTGGGAGTACTGCTGTATGACGCCGACCGGATTGAGGAGGTTGCGAGTTCGCCAGAATCCGAGTTGGTGGAGGCGCAGCGGGGGATCATCCAGGATCCGTTCGATCCCGATGTGATCGCTGCTGCGAAGGCAAACGGGGTCCCGGACGGGATGTTGGAGGCTGCGAAGCACTCGCCTGTGTACAAGTTCGTGAAGGAGTGGAAGCTGGCCCTGCCGCTCCACCCCGAGTTCCGCACCGTGCCGATGCTCTACTACGTGCCCCCGATGTTGCCGGTCCTGGCCAAGATGAAGGACGGCAAGTACGACGTTGCCGATGCCGAGACCGAGGGTCTGAAGCCGCTGCTGACGTCGTTGGAGAATGCCAGGGCCCCACTGCGCTACATGGCTGAGCTGTTCTCGGCAGGTAACGAGGACATTGTGGCCGAGGTCTACCGGAAGCTCATTGCCGTTCGTGTCCACAAGCGTTCCGAGAAGGTCGGGGACGTAACCCGGGAGGAGGCACAGGAGGCCCTCGAGTTGGGGAACCTGACGGCCGAGGAGGCCGAGGCCATCTTCCGCCTCACTGCACTCCCCTCCTTTGAG
>JASLOY010000703.1 GCA_030745255.1 Vicinamibacterales bacterium | reverse complement strand
ATTGTTGACCTATGAAGAGACCCCGAACGCCACGATCCAGCTGGGACTGACCCGCCCGGTGTGAGGGCGAAGATCCTCAGGGGTCAGAAGTCAGAAGTCAGAAGTCAGAAGGCAGGAGGCAGGAGGCAGGAGGCAGAAGAATGACGGTGGGCGGGTGCAGCAAGGAAGGCGCGAGCCGAGGCCGACCCTCATCGGGTGAGTGTATGTCTACTGGTAGTCCGCGGCGGCGAGCGAGACGCGGACGATTTCTGCGTCGTTCCGCAGGACGATGTGTCGATTCGCGTAGGCGGGATGGGCCCAGACGACCCCGCGGTCTCCCCATCGCCCTGTGGCGCCGCCACGCGTGCGGGTAGTCGGCGCGATCAGGGCGATGCGGTCGATCTCGTCGTAGCCCTCAGGCGTCAGACGAGCCAGGATCAGCTCGCCGCTCTCGTTGACCACGAAGACCCGGTCGCCGTGCTGCACGAACATCGCAGTGCCCCACCGTTCTTGCACGACTGCCGCGTCGCTCTCCCACACCCGTTCGCCGGTTCGGGCGTCGAGACACCGCAGCTCGCCGTAGCTGCCGACCCCGTAGACGTAGTCGCCGATGATCAGCGGGGTGGTGATGAGCGCATGCAGCCCGTCGGTCTGGCCCGGCAGCTCGCTACGGCTCTGGCCACGCCACAGCTCACGCGCCGCCGGCCGATCCTGATCGAGCCGCAGCATCAGCGACCCGCGGTGGAAGTGGGTCGCCAGCAGATAGGACCCGCTCGACACAGGCGTGGCGACAGTCAGGCTGTTGGAAATGATCCACTCGTGCTCCCAGTAGACCTCCCCGGTGACCGGGTCCAGCGCGCTCATCGCGCGGGGCTGCCAGACGATG
>JASLOY010000702.1:583-867 GCA_030745255.1 Vicinamibacterales bacterium | reverse complement strand
GGTCGCCACAGGTGCTGCGCAGCATCCAGTCGCTCCTTGACCACGGTCGCCTGGGCGGAACCGGCTACGTGTCGATTCTCCCGGTCGACCAGGGCATCGAACACTCGGCGGCGGCATCGTTTGCACCCAACCCCGCCTACTTCGACCCGGCCAACATCGTTGAACTGGCAATCGAGGGCGGCTGCAACGCGGTCGCCTCCACCTTCGGTGTGCTGGGAGCGGTGTCCCGACGGTTCGCCCACCGGATCCCCTTCATCGTGAAGCTCAACCACAACGAACTCCTG
>JASLOY010000702.1:288-573 GCA_030745255.1 Vicinamibacterales bacterium | reverse complement strand
CCCATGAGCTGGGCATGTTCACGGTGCTGTGGTGCTACCTGCGCAACCCGGGTTTCAAGGTCGACGGTGTCGATCACCACGCCTCAGCCGACCTGACGGCCCAGGCCAACCACATCGGCGTCACCATCGAGGCCGACATCATCAAGCAGAAGCTGCCCGAGGTGAACGGCGGCTACAACGCCATTCCGGGTTTCGGCAAGACCCACCCGCTCGTCTACGACGAGCTCACCAGCGACCATCCGATCGACCTGTGCCGCTGGCAGGTTGCCAACTGCTACATGGGCC
>JASLOY010000702.1:0-278 GCA_030745255.1 Vicinamibacterales bacterium | reverse complement strand
CTCGTCGGGTGCCGGTGACCTCGCCGAGGCGGTACGCACAGCGGTCATCAACAAGCGTGCCGGGGGCATGGGCCTGATCAGCGGACGCAAGGCCTTCCAGCGCCCGATCTCCGATGGAGTGGAGCTCCTGAACGCCATCCAGGACGTCTATCTGGACACCTCGGTGAGCGTGGCCTGACGCCTGGTCCACGGGTCGTCGACGGCGTTGGCGCTGTGACGAACATCGCAGGAAATAGCGTGCCCGGATCACAGGCCTTTTGGTCGCGCGTGGTTATGGT
>JASLOY010000701.1 GCA_030745255.1 Vicinamibacterales bacterium | reverse complement strand
CGGTCGAAGAACGATGGCCTGCCGGTACGCTTCGACGGCGCCGGAGCGGTCCCCCTGGAGGGCCAGGATCCGCCCGATGCGGCGATGCACTTCGTCATTCCGGGGTTGGAGGTCGGCGATCGACTGGAGTTCGGTCCGCGCGAGATCCAGCTGGCCTGTCCCGTTGTAGATCGCCGCCAGCGTCAGGCGAACCTGAGGCTGATCCGGCGCGAGGGTCAGGGCCTCGAACACCGACTGCGTCGCCCGATCGGCCCACCGCGCATCTTCGGTCGCGTCGTAGCGTGACCTGACCTGACCCCCTGAGAGCGTGCCAGCCCGAGTGTTAGGATTTCGGGCGCAACGACCAGGAGGCAGGATGCCACGCAAGCGGTACAGCACCGAGCAAATCGTCACGAAACTGCGCCAAGCCGAGGTGGAGTTGGGCCGCGGGCTGCGGGTGCCGCAGGTCTGCAAGAAGCTCGGCATCAGCGAGCAGACGTACTACCGGTGGCGGAAGGAGTACGGCGGCCTCCGCCTCGATCAAGCGAAGCGGTTGAAGGCGCTCGAGCAAGAGAACGCCCGCCTGAAGCGCCTGGTGGCAGACCAGGCGCTGGACAACGCGATCCTCAAAGAGGTGGCCTCGGGAAACTTCTGAGCCCGCCCCGGCGACGGCAGGCCGTGCTGCATGTGCGGCAGCGGCTGCCGATCTCCGAGCGGCGGGCGTGCCGAGTGCTGGGCCAGGCGCGGACGACCCAACGCCATCCGCCCGGCTCGGGCGACGACGAGTCCCGCCTCGTCGCGCGCTTGATCGAGCTCGCGACGCAGTATGGCCGGTACGGGTATCGGCGGGTGACGGCGTTGTTACGGGGCGAAGGCTGGCTGGTGAATCACA
>JASLOY010000700.1 GCA_030745255.1 Vicinamibacterales bacterium | reverse complement strand
GGCACAGATGTATCAACAGGGCCGTGGCGTAGTCCAGGACTCAAACAAGGCCAGGTTGCTCTATGTTCAGGCCGGATTCGACCCTGCAGAACTAATCAGCCGCATTTAGCGCAACAAATCACCTACGTCAATATTTAGGACTTCTTTTTAGCCGACTGCGCTTTGTCAACGGTGTTCCATCGGAGTCGATCCGTTCGTTCACGTTGGCTACGACTAGCTCGGAACTGGCCTACATACACAAAAACCGCAATCCCAAGAACAGCCAGACCCCCAAAGATCAGTTCGTTCAGGCCCATCGACTAACGACTCCTTAACTTTGCCAGGAGACGCAGAATTTCAAGGTACAACCAGACCAATGTGACCATGAGACTGAACGCGCCATACCACTCCATGTACTTCGGCGCTCCCTGTTCAGCACCCGCCTCGATAAAGTCAAAATCAAGCACAAGGTTAAGGGCTGCAATCGCCACGACAAAAAGACTGAATCCTATTCCGAATAAACCATTGCTGTGGATAAAACCAATACTAGAACCAAAAAACCCCATCACAAAACTCACCAGGTAAAGCAGTGCGATACCGCCGGTTGCTGCAACAATCATCAAGCGAAAATTTTCAGTCGGTTTTATTAACCCTGTTTTATACGCCAACAGTAAGACACCAAGCGTCCCAAATGTCAGTCCAACGGCTTGGATTACAATCCCCGGGTACTGCATTTCAAACATTGCAGAGATACCGCCCATTGCCAGACCCTGCAAAAGTGCATACGCTGGGGCCGTCACCCCAGACCATTGACGCTTGAAAATGGTAACCATCGCCATGGCCAATCCACCTAATAGACCAAGCATCATCAGGCCATTGACTGCACCTGATCC
>JASLOY010000006.1 GCA_030745255.1 Vicinamibacterales bacterium | reverse complement strand
GACATTGGGAAGGCGACACGCTGGTCGTCGACACGACGAATTTCAACGACACCCCTTCCCTTGGTGGCGCGTCCAGGAACCTGCATGTGGTCGAGCGGTTCTCGCGTATCGATGCCGATACGCTGCTCTACCATTTCACGGTGGAGGACCCGACTGTGTGGACCGCGCCCTCGAGCGGCGAGTATGTCTGGCCGGCCTCCGACGACAAGGTCTACGAGTACGCCTGCCACGAGGCGAACTACTCGTTCGGTGGGATTCTTCGTGGCGCCCGTATTCTCGAGCAGGATGCACGCGACGCGGCGGCCGCTGCGCGGGAGTGAGGTAAGCCGGCTGGCCAGGCCGCTCGGCGATCAAGACGGCGAGATCGCTACACGAAACCCCATGAAGGGGCGTCGCGCGCCGGGGTCTCCACCACCGCGGGTCGCTGTGCGGGCGTTTCGCTCGGGATCGGTGAACGACCCGCCGCGCATCACCCAGAGGGCGTCGTCACCGAGTCCCTCGCGGTCGTTTGCCGGGTCGTAGGGGTAGGGCTGATACGGGCTTCGCGTCCACTCCCAGACGTTCCCGCTCATGTCGAGCAGACCGTAAGGGCAATCGGGACAGAGGTAGGCGCCCACGGGTGTCGTGCCCTCTCCTTGATAATTCGCCCGCTCCGATCTCGCCGCGTTACCCCACGGATAGATGCGGCCATCGGTGCCACGCGCCGCCTTCTCCCACTCCGCCTCGCTTGGCAACGTCACCTTCCAGCTGTCGCGGAGCAGTTGGCTCAGCGCGGGCGGTGTCTGGGGCGATTCCCGCAGCGTGGCGTCGAGCCAGCGGGTGTAGGCAAGGGCATCTGGCCAGGAGACGGACGAGACCGGGTGGTTCGGCCGGCCCTGGAGTGTCGCGTCACCGACGTTGAACCCGGTTGCGCCGACGAACGCCGCGAACTGCGCGACGGTCACCTCGAACCGACTGATATAGAACGTCGGCAGGCTCACCGTGCCCTGCGCCGCTGTGGGGGACCACCGCTCGTTCTCAAACGCCTGCCGGTCGGTCGTCGGATCGCCACCCATCTGGAACGGCCCTTCGGGAATCTCCACGAACCCGAGCAGATCGTCGTCCGGGAGATACCAGACGTCTGGCTGGAAACCTGGGAGGTCTGAGGGTGTGGCCCCAGACGGGACAGCGCTCCCCGCTCCGCCCAGGATGCTGGCCGCGGGGCGCTGCGTGTACATCCACACGGCCACACCCAGGATCAGCGTCGCCAGGACCGCGAGTCCCACGACTGACGTCGATCGATCCGGTTGCGTCGCGGGCGGTGGCATCTGATTCATTCCGTGCTCCCGTCGCAGGCAAACGTCCAGCCGTGGTCGCAGGCGCGGGCGTGGAGCTCCGGCTCCGGCATCTCCAGCAGATTTGGTCCGGCCTCACGCAGGAGTAACCTGAAGTCGAGCGCGCGCGGGTCGGCACGGCTGGGCGCCCCCTCATCCAACAGGTTGACACAACCGGCCTGAAAGCGCAGCTCGCAGGCCTGCGAGAAGAAACCGAGCGCCGCATCGCGGTCGGCGACCACGATAGTTCCCGCCGCATAGTGGCGGCCGAGCTCGTTGCAGGCCCACCCGGCATTGTCACCGCAATAATTGGTCTCGAGCTGGATGAGCCGCTCGCACGCCCGAGGCCTCTCCTCGGCGCAGGCCTGCTCCCAGAACGGCACACTGTCGCCCCGGTGTCGCCCGTCGGTGGCGCCGGCCGCCGTCATCGTGCTGAAAAAGAGCACCCAGACAGTTATATGGACGAGGTTCGCGCGGGCCGTCGTCCAGTCAGGTCGCCATCGAGCGATCACGTCGTTGTCCTGAAGGGATCGAACCAGCCGATCGATCCGCTGCACACTCAGGTTCAGCAAAGGAACGCAAAGCAGCTTGTCGTAGAAAGTGGGCACGCCGATCGCGCCGAGGGCCGCGTAAAGGACGAAGACGCCCAGCCCGTAGAGCATCCCGAAGATCGCCTTTCCGAGTGACGTGCGCGGCGACGTGGACGGGTCGGTGACCAGCAGGTGCAGACCGAGAAACACGGCGCTCGGTATCTCGGAGTCGATGAAGTAAGGCACCCCCGTCACCGCCCCGTAGAGGGCACTCGACCCGAACAGCACAATCGCGGCCGACCCGGCGACCAGCGTGATCGAGAAGAAATACATGGCGACCAGGCCGATCACGAACAGGAAGAGGTAGATGTTCGGCGCGAGGGTCAAGGTCGAGGCGATGTCCTGGCCCCACGTCAGATCGGTCGTCCCGGTCGCAATCAGGACCAGCGAGAACAGCCCGAGCGAGAAAGCCGACGGGTTGAAGACATGCGTCCGTTTGCCGTCTCGCTGCCACCGCACGAGCTCCTTTCCCATGAAGCCGGCCGCCAGCATGAGAAACTGCAGATAGAACCAGTCATCACGAAACCAGAGAAACAGGTTCGTGCTGAAGATGATCGGAAACGGCCCGAAGCCGAGGCCATAGCTGTCGCGGCGAGACCAGGACAGCAGCATGTCGAAAGCGTAGGCAAACAGGAGCTGCGCCACGAGCAGCCAGACATGGTCGTAGACCGGCCGCCAGAAGTAGCCCCAGTAAGCGAACACCGCCGTGTGCAGTGTTGCCTGCAGATAGTGCTGCGACCGAAGGATGGTGTGGAACGACCGGTGCGCGGAGCTGTGCCTCAGTCGGACGAACAGGACGGCCTGCCAGACCAGGAGTCCGCCGGCCGCGGCCCAGACCGACTGGACCAGGACGGAGTTTCCCTGGACACGCGGAACGAACGACACGAGAAGAAGCCCGAGCGTCAACGCGAGGGGGACCCAGAAGAGTCTGAGCGGTGAAGGTGACGGCGCGGGGCGGCTCGCCGTCTGGGGCCTCTGAAGCGATGCGTGTCGGCGCCGCTGGGGGTGCCGTCGTCGTGCCGCTGACATGTAATTCTCGCCGACCGGTCTGCCTGCTTGTACTTCACCGACACATCTGGCGCAACCCACCATCGGCAGCCCGGACTCCGGCGGTCAACTGTCAGCAACGTATAATTGACGCTGCCAGCTCGGTCCCAGTGCGATAGCCAGGCTGGGCGACGCCTCCATGGAATCGGTATTCAGCGTCTTCATCAACGGGATCAGCGGTGTGTTCACCGGCATCGCCGTGCTCTACGTCATGATGAAGGTTCTCTCGCTTACGGCCGGTCGTCCGGCGTCGGCTTCCTCCCCGGCAGCCTCGAAGACCGCCTGACGTGGCTTTCCTCGATCAGCTCGGTTTCCTGTCGCTCAGTCCGGGCATGGTGGTGATGTGGCTGATCGGACTGTCGCTCATCTACCTCGCGATCACGAAAGAGTACGAGCCGCTCCTGCTGCTGCCGATCGGTTTCGGCATCCTGGTCGCCAACCTGCCGTTGACCGGCCTGATGACTCCTGGGGAGGGGCTGATCTGGCGGTTCTATCACTACGGTGTGGAGTGGGAGGTCATCCCGCCGTTGATCTTCCTTGGACTTGGCGCCCACACCGACTTCGGCCCGTTGTTGTCACAGCCGCGCCTGATCTTCCTCGGCGCGGCGGCGCAGGGAGGCGTGTATCTGACCTTCTTTGCGGCTCATGCCTTTGGCTTCAGTCTGGAGGAGGCGGCGGCGATTGGCATCATCGGAGGCGCCGATGGTCCGACGACGATCTTCCTGGCGGCCCAGCTTGCGCCGCAGCTGCTGGGCGCCTGCGCCGTTGCGGCCTACTCGTATATGGCGCTGGTACCGATCATTCAACCGCCAATCATGCGGTTCCTGACCACGGAGCAGGAGCGTGCCATCAGAATGAAGAAGGCGCGCAAGGTGACCCCGCGCGAGAAGCTGATGTTTCCGCTCGCGGCCACGATGGTCATCGTGTTGCTGGTCCCCGCCTCGGCGCCGCTGATCTCGATGTTCATGCTGGGCAACCTGTTTCGAGAAGCCAAGGTGGTGGAGCGGCTGACCGAGACCGCCCAGAACGCGCTGATGAACATCGTGACGATTTTTCTGGGTCTCAGTGTGGGCGCCACGATGAGCGCAGCGAGCTTTCTCCGCACCGACGTGTTGTTCATCTTCGCGCTCGGCCTCGTTGCATTTGCGGTCAGCACGGCCAGCGGTTTGCTGCTGGCAAAGCTGATGAACCTGTTTACGAAGGATAAGATCAACCCGCTGGTCGGCGCCGCCGGGGTGTCTGCCGTGCCGATGGCGGCGCGGGTGGCCCATAAGGTGGGCGCCGAGGCGGACAGGAAGAACTATCTCCTGATGTTTGCCATGGGACCGAACCTGGCAGGTGTCATCGGAACTGTCATAGCGGCGGGCATCTTCTTGGCGATGCTGGGGTAGGGCGAAAGCGCTGGAAGTCAGAAGGTAGAAGTCAGAAGAGGGCCCGAGGGCTTCGCCGGCTTCTAATCAGTCGGGGCGACGAGGGGACGAAATGGCAGAAGACGTGGTGGCGCCGCTGGCAGGGAAGGTGCTGTCAGTGGCCGTTGGGGTCGGAGACAGGGTCGAGGAAGACGATGAAGTGCTGGTCCTCGAAGCGATGAAGATGGAGACGGTCGTCTACGCACCGTGTGACGGCGAGGTCACCGTCATCAAAGTGAAGGAGGGCGATCAGGTCGAAGAGGACGACCCTCTTGCCACGATCGCGTAATGGTTCTGCGCTGCGCTCCGAACTCCAAGGCTGGACCCGTGGATGCCGGGCGGGTCCGGCGGCGCGCGACAATGCGCGCCCGCGGCGCGGCGGTGGGGCATCGGGCCCCCACTAGCGCCGCGAGGGGTTCGGGGCGAAGCCCCGATGAGGAAGATCGATGATTTTCGAGCTGACCGACGAACAGAAGCTGGTGCAGGAGACGGCGCGCGAGTTTGCCGAGAACGACATTGCGCCGACGCTCGTCGAGGAGGAGAAGAACCACGAGTTCCGTCTCGACCGCGTGGCCAGGATGGGCGAGTTGGGGTTTTTTTCCTGCGGACTACCCGAGGAGCTGGGCGGCACCGGCTTTGGCTTCCTCGAGTCGGTCCTGATGGCCGAGCAGGTCGCCAAGGTGTCGGCCTCGTGGCGTCTGCCGTTCAACATGCAGAACCTCGGGCCCGCACTGACCGTCGCGAAGTTCGGCACGGATTCGCAGAAGCAGAAGTTCATCCCCGGCTGGGTGACTGGCACCAAGGTCGGCTTCTTTGGCATGACCGAGCCGGAGAGCGGCTCGGACGTCGCCAGTATGAAGACCATCGCTCGCGACAGGGGCGACCACTGGGAGCTGCAGGGGAACAAGATCTGGGTGTCGAACGCGGTCCAGGGCGACGCGGGCTTGCTCTACGTGATGACCGACCCCGACAAGAAGCACCGGGGGATGAGCGCGTTCATTCTCGAGCCGAAGCAGGTCAACGACTTTGTATCCACCGATATAGCAACCAAGCTGGGTCTGCACTGCGCCCCGACCGGCGAGATGGCGTTCAACGGAACGAAGTTGCCCAAGGACGCGCTGCTCGGCAAGGCGGGTGACGGGTTCAAGATCTGCATGTGGCAGCTCAACAACACGCGGATCGGCTGTGCGGCTGGCGCGTTGGGCGTCGCCGGTGCCGCCCTCGAGCTGGCGATCGACTACGCCAACGAGCGGACGCAGTTCGGCAAGCCAATCTCGCAGCACCAGATGGTGCAGGCGCAGATCGCCGAGATGGCGGTGGATCACGAGGCGGCGCAGCTGCTCGTTTACCGGGCGGCCTGGCTCAAGGACAACGGGAAGCCGAATCAGTACGAGACCTCTGTCGCCAAGCTGCAGGCCTCAGAGGCGGCGGTGCATGCGGCGAACGAATGCATGAAGATCTTTGGGTCGTACGGCTTCTCCACGGAGTATCCGGCCGAACGGTTGTATCGGGACGCCAAGTCGCTGCAGGTCGTCGAGGGCACCTCAAATGTGCAAAAGCTCATCATCTCCGGCATCGCCTGCGGACACACACCGAACAGGTGACGCTCTATAGAGGTCAGAAGTCAGAGGTCAGAAGTCGGAAGGAAACCGGAGGGCTTCACCGACTTCTGGTCAGTCACGACCGGATCACGCCATGGGCGCCGAAAGCCCAACGCCTACCGCCCAACGTCTGAGTGCAGAGGGGAAGACCCAGTGAGACCGTATTTCGAGACGATGGATGGTTTCGGCAAGGCGCTGAAGCCTGGACGCGTGAAGCGGGCCGCCGCCAGCGCCGACGACCTGCGCGCGGTGGAGGCTGGCATTGTCGAGGCGGTCACGACGGTCGAGGAGGCCGGTTTCCCCACCGAGAAGATCAACAAGCGCGGCTGGATGACCGTCTACCAGCGGCTCGAGTATCTGGTGGACGTCGGGACCTGGCATCCGCTGCACACACTCTACAACCCGCTCGAGAACGAGGAAGGAACGACCAACGTGGTCGACGGCCTGGGGCAGATCGAAGGCCGCTGGGCGGTGGTTATCGGGTTCGACAACAAGGTGATGGCCGGCGCCTGGCTGCCCGGCCAGTCCGAGAACATCCTGCGGGTAACAGACCTGGCCAGACGCCTGAACATCCCGCTGGTGTGGCTGGTCAATTGCAGCGGAGCCAAGTTGCCCGAGCAGGAGAAGTTCTACGCGGACCGGCGCGGCGCCGGCACCCCGTTCTTCCGACACGCCGAGCTCGAGCAGGCCGGCATCCCGGTGCTCGCCGGCATTTACGGCACGAATCCCGCCGGCGGCGGATACCAGTCGATCAGCCCGACCATTCTGCTGGCCCACAAAGACGCCAACATGGCGGTCGGCGGTGTCGGCATTGTCTCCGGGATGGCGCCCAAGGGCGGCTTCGACGCGGCGATGGTCGAAGAGCTCATCGCGAAGACTCGCGAGTTCACGGCGCGTCCCCCGGGTGACGTGGCGACCCATCACGATACGACCGGCTTCTTTACCCGGGTCTACGAAGAAGAGACCGGGGTCCTGGACGGGCTCAAGGAGTACATGCGTGCGATGCCGGCCTACGGGCCGGAATTCTTCCAGGCGGCCGAGCCGAAGGCGCCAGCGTTTCCTGTCGAGGATCTGTATCACCTGTTGCCGGCGAACCAGAAAGAGGTCTACGACTTTGACGAGGTTCTGGCTCGCCTGGTCGACGGAAGTGAGCGGCTGGAGTTCCGGCCCGCCTACGGGCCCGAGGTCTTCACCGGCGTCTGCAAGATCGACGGCCGGCTGGTCGGGTGCATCGGTAATCGGCAGGGTTATCTTGGCAAGGGCTATCCCGAGTACGCCGACTATCCCGGCATGGGTGGCAAGCTCTATCGCCAGGGGCTCATCAAATTGAACGAGTTCGTCACCCTGTGCGGTCGTGACCGGCTGCCAATCGTCTGGTTCCAGGACACGTCCGGGATTGATGTCGGGGAGCTGGCCGAGAAAGCTGAGGTCCTCGGGTTGGGGCAGGCGCTGATCTACTCGATTCAGCAGACCGACGTGCCGATGATGCTCGTGGTGTTACGGAAGGGAACCGCCGCCGCGCATTACGTGATGGGCGGTCCCACCGCCAACCGACACAACGCCTTCACCCTGGGCACGCCGGCTACCGAGATCGAGGTGATGCACGGCGAGACCGCGGCCGTGGCCACCTACGCACGCCGCGCCGCCAAGGAGCACACGGCAGGGCGACCACTCGACCCTGTAATCGACAAGATGAACGAGCTCGTCGACCGCTATCAAGAGACGTCACGGCCCGTCTATTGTGCCCGTCATGGCTTTGTGGATGAGATCGTCAAGCTGCCCGACCTGCGACGCTATCTTCAGGCCTTTACCGGCGCCGCCTACCAGAACCCGACTTCGATCTGTCCCCGCCATCACATGCTGCTGCCGCGCGTCATACGGGGGTAGGGAGAGACGACGGGTGGCGAGAGCGGTGTCGCGGGTTGGTGTGGGCGCGCCAATCAGCCGGGAGCGCGCGGGGCCGGTGCGCGGGAGTCTCCCCGTTTCTGGCGTGAAGCGCATGTCGAGAGAGGGACGGGTTCAGGGTGAATAGAACCATCGACTGGTTTGCGCGCAATCCGGTGGCGGCCAATCTGACCATGGTGTTCATCCTGGCCAGCGGCCTCCTTGCGAGCCTGTCGATCAGTCAGGAGATCTTTCCCGAAATGGCGCTCGACATGGTCACGGTCGAGGCGGCCTACCTCGGCGCCACGCCGGCCGAAGTCGAGGAAGCGGTCAGCGTGCGCCTCGAAGAGGCGATTCAGGGAGTGGACGGAATCCGGAAGATTTCCTCGACGGCGTCGGAAGGCATCGCCTCGGTCGTCGTCGAGCTGGAGCTCGACGCCGATCTGCGCAAGGCGGTCAATGACATCAAGAGCAACGTAGACGCGATCAGCACCTTTCCCGCAGAGGTCGAACAGCCGATTGTCCGCGAGGTCACCACGCGGTTCCAGGTGACGCACGTCGCGGTCTGGGGTGCCGTGGAGGAGCAGTCGTTACGGTCCTGGGCGGACCGCGTGCGGGACGAGCTGTCGGTGCTTCCGGGCGTCAGTCAGGTCGAGTTGCTGGGAGCGCGACCCTACGAAATTTCCATCGAAGTGTCCGAGACCGCGCTCCGGCGGCACGGGCTGACGTTCGATCGCGTCGCCGACGCGGTGCGCGGTGCTTCGCTGGACGTACCGGGTGGGTCGGTGCGCGCGGATGGCGGGGAGATTCTGCTTCGCACCGTCGGACAGGCGTATCAACGGGCCGCGTTCGAACGGCTGGCACTGCTCACGCGGGCCGACGGCACCTACGTCCACTTGGGAGACGTCGCCACGGTGGTCGACGGCTTTGCCGAGACCGATCAGGCGGCGCGGTTCAACGGGGTGCCGACCATCGTCCTGCAGGTGTTTCGCTCCGCCCAATTCGACGCCCCGGAGGTGGCGACCAGCGTCACCGAGTATGTCGAGGCGGCGCCCGTGTTCCTGCCCGCCGGGATCTCGCTCACCGTCTGGCAGGACCAGGCAACCCTGCTCGACCACCGTCTGGGTCTGATGGTCCGGAACGGGTTGCTCGGGTCGGCGCTGGTTTTCGCCTTTCTCGCGGTCTTCCTCCGGCTGCGCCTCGCGTTCTGGGTCGGGCTCGGCATTCCGATCTCATTTCTCGGCGCGCTGATGCTGATGCCGGGTCTGGACCTGTCGCTGAACATGATGACCCTGTTCGGCTTTCTGGTCGTGCTCGGCATCGTCGTGGATGACGCGATCATCGTTGGCGAGAACATCTTCACCCATCAGGAGCGGCACGGCGATGGGCTGCGCGGGGCGATCGAGGGCGCGCAGGAGGTGATTGTCCCGGTGACGTTCGGGGTGCTCACGACCGTGGCGGCCTTCTTCCCGATCATGGTGGTGGAAGGCATGATGGGGAAGTTCTTCAAGGCTGTCCCGATGATCGTCATGTGCTGCCTTGGTTTTTCGCTCGTCGAGTCGATGCTCATCCTGCCGGCGCATTTGTCCCACTATCGTCGCGACAAGAAGGCTGGGCGGTCGGGTGCGCAGTCTAGGTCAGGCCGACGGTTGCGCTGGTTCATCAATCGGGTGTATGGACCGGTTCTCGACGCGGGTATCAGATGGCGATATGTTACGGTGGCGACCGGCACCTCCATCCTCGTGCTGACGTTGGGCATGCTTCTGTCGGGCTGGGTGCCGTTTGAGTTCTTCGCCGCGCCGGAGAGCGACTACGTGACGGCCGACGTCGCGCTGGCCCCGGGCGCGCCAATCCAGTTGACCAGAGAGGCGGTGGCCCGGATCGAATCGGGCGCCAACCGGATGGCGACCGAGCTGCGCGACAATCGTGGGGCGCCCCTGGTGCGCCATGTCTACGCCGCGGAGGGCGAGCAGCCGTTCGGGAGCGCGCAGGCCGAAGCGATGATGACCGGCGGGTCGGCCCTTGGCGCCAGCCATCTCGGGGAAGTGACCGTCGAGATCGAGCCCGGGGCGGACCGGACACTGACCGGAGACGAAATTGCCGAGAAGTGGCGCGCGATGATGGGGCCGCTGCCAGGTGTCGAGGAGCTCTCGTTCCTCGCCTCCTCGTTCAGCCCGGGACAGGACATCGACATCCAGCTCACGGGGACACAACTGGCGACACTCGAGTCGGCGTCGGCCCAGCTTCAGGAACAGCTGGCACGCTACCCGGGCGTCTTCGACGTCGTCGACTCGGCCCGGCCGGGCAAGCAGGAGCTGCGCATGCGGATCAAGCCGGCGGCCACACTACTGGGGTTGTCGCAGCAGGACCTCGCCAGGCAGGTACGACAGGCGTTCTATGGAGAGGAGGCCCAACGCATTCAGCGTGGGCGGCACGACATACGCGTAATGGTGCGCTACCCGCGTGACGGCCGGCGGTCCGTCGGCGATCTGGACCGCATGCGCATCCGCACGCCTGAGGGCGACGAGGTCCCGTTCAAGGCGGTGGCCGATGTCGAGGAGGGCCGAGGGTTTTCCACGATTCGCCGGGTGGATCGCCAGCGGGCGGTCAATGTCACGGCCGCCGTTGGGGTGGGGACGACGGCAGGGAGCGTGGTCAGCGACCTCGAGTCGGTTGTGCTACCCGAGATTCTCGCGAGCCATCCGGGCGTCGACTACAGTCTGGCGGGAATGCTGGCCGAACAGCAGGAGAGCCTGGAAGGGCTGTCGCAGGGGTTCGTGGTCGCGCTGCTGCTCATCTACACGCTCCTGGCGATCCCTCTCAAGTCCTACGTCCAACCGCTGATCATCATGATGGCGATCCCGTTCGGTCTGGTGGGAGCCTACTGGGGCCACGTCATCATGGGGGTGCCGCTGACACTCGTCTCCTTGTTCGGCCTGGTCGCTCTGGCCGGGGTCGTGGTCAACGACAGTCTCCTGATGATCGATTTCATCAACCGGAAGCGGCGCGTACAGACGGATTTGGCCGTGGCCGCCCGTGAGGCGGGAATCGCCAGGTTCCGGCCGATCTTGCTCACCTCGCTGACCACTTTCGCCGGGCTGTTGCCGCTTATCATCGACAACGACATTCAGGCGCGCAGCCTGGTGCCGATGGCGATCTCTCTGGCGTTCGGCGTCGTCTTCGCGACTCTCATCACCCTCGTGCTCGTGCCGACCGGCTACGTGATCGTCGAGGATCTGCGGCAGATCGTGACGCGCCCGGCACGGGCCGAGAGCTGAAGGGCGCCGCGAGCCCGTCGTCACTCCGGCAACGTGAGGGCTATCAGCCCTGGCACCCGGCCCCCGACTGTCATCGCGATGTGCTGCTTGCCGTCGAGCAGGTAGGTCATCGGCGCCCCCAGGGCACCGCTGGGAATATCCAGCGAGGCGACTTCCGCGCCAGTCGTCTTGTCGTAGGCCACCAGACGCGGGCCACCGGTCGTGCCGCCGGCCACCAGCGCCTGTATCAACAGCGTCTTCGTCAGCAGCGGTCCGGTGCGGCCCCAGTCGCCGCCGAGCGGAGGGAGATCGAGGTCGCGCAGCATCGGGTGATTTCGAATGCGGTCGCCGTTGCCGGTCGGCGTCATCCAGCGGTGGTCGCCGGTGTTCATGTCGATCGCGGTCATTCGTGAGTAGGGCGGCTTCCAGAACGGCAACCCGCGCGGCATCACCGGCCCGGCCGACAGCGATCGCCTGATGTAGTTGAGCGTCGACAGCTCCCGCTCGTGCGGCTCCGGCGGGCTGACTCCGATGGTGGAGTGGGCGTTGACCGACGGCACATACAGATAGCCGGTCTCCGGGTCGACCGCCGCGCCCGACCAGTTGGCGCCGCCGCCCACCGACGGCCGCATGATGGTGCCGCTCAGCATCTGTGGCGTGAAGAGCGGCCCCAGCCGGAAGCCCTCGACCGCCTCGATCGCCAGTTGCCTGATCTCGGGTGTGAAGTCGACCAGGTCGTCGATCGATGTCCCCTGATACTCGAACGGCGCCGGCCGGGTCGGAAACGGCTGGGTCGGCGACAGCACCTCGCCGTCCAGATCGGTGTCGGTGGGGACTTCCCGCTCCTCGATTGGCCAGATAGGCTCGCCGGTCACACGGTCAAAGGCGTAGAGGAAGCCCTGCTTGCTGACCTGCGCGACCGCTCTGGTGACGCCCGGGCGGCCCGGCACCCGCACGTCGAGCAGGTTCGGGGCGGACGCAAGGTCGTAGTCCCACAGCCCGTGGTGCACCATCTGGAAGTGCCACTGCCGCTCGCCGGTCTCGGCGTCGACCGCGACCAGGCTCTCGGCGAACAGGTTGTTCCCAAGGCGATGCCCGCCGTAGTAGTCGTTGGTCGCCGTCCCGATTGGCAGATAAACGAACCCCAGCTCCTCGTCGCCGCTCATCAGCGACCAGACGTTCGTGTTGCCTGAATAGCGCCACGAGTCGTCGAGCCAGGTGTCGGCACCAAACTCATCGGGGCTCTGTGGCACGGTGTGAAAGTCCCACTTGGATCGTCCGGTGCGGACGTCATAGGCTCTGACCCACCCGGGCGGCGCTTCCTTCGTCAACGCGCGGTCGTTGATGCTCGAGCCGACGATCACCGTGTCGCGTATGACGATCGGCGGCGACTGTGAGCTGGCGGGCAGCAGGTTCAGCAGGTCGAGCTGCCCACGGGTGGCCCGTGGCAGGCCGTCGTAGAGATCGACCCGTCCGTGGTCGCCGAACTCCTCGGCCGGCAGGCCTGTCGCCGCATCGACCGCGATCAGAAAGCCGTCAGCGGTGCCCCAGAATACCCGGGTCACCCCGTCCTCCTCCCAGTAGGCCATGCCCCGGTGCCGCCAGGGGAGCGGAGGAGGCGACCCTGACACGTACGCCTTCGGGTCGTGGACCCAGAGCGTCTCGCCGGTGCGGGCATCGACTGCCGCGCCGCGGTAGAGCGCGGTGGTCAGATAGAGCACGCCGTCGACCATCAGCGGTGTGGCGACCATCGACCGGATGGATGGCCGTGTCAGCGACCGGGTGATGCCGTCCCACGCCGCCCAGCGCTCGGGGTCCTCCTGCTCGAGCAGGTCAAAAACGGTTTCGGCCGGCAACAACGATGGGCCGGACGGGCTCGACCAGGGCAGATGCGTATCGGCGGTGTCCCACCGCCAGGCGACCTCGAGATCGGCGAAGTTGTCGGCGGTGATCTGGTCGAGCGGCGAGTACTTCGTGGCGCCGTTGTCGCCCGAATGGCTGCGCCACTCGCCTCCGGTGGCGCCCTGCTGCGCGATGGCCGGGCCGGCCGCCAGCACGCATGTTGCCAGGGTCGTCAGCAGCGTCGCGCGAACTGTCGAGTGCGTCACCCTCATCCTCCGATCCGGTCGAACTTCTGCAGTCGCTGGCCCACGTTGACCTCGGTCGTGTAGAGGTTTCCCCGTGAGTCGATCGCCAGGTTGTGCAGCCGGTAGAACTGGCCGGCGTTCTTGCCGAGCCGGCCGACATAATCCTGTACCTCGAGCGTGGCACGGTCCAGAATCCACACCACATTGTTGGTGCCGTCCGGTACGAACAGCCACCGCTGGTCGGGATCCTTCGACAGGGTCACGCCGGATGCCGAGCCGCTCCCGAGCGTCTCGGGGCGGATGAACGCCTCGGTCACGAACGTGCCGTCCTTCTGAAAGACCTGGACCCGGTTGTTGGTCCGGTCGGCTACATAGACCAGGCCGTCGTCGGCGATTGCCACGTCGTGCACCGGGCTCCGGTAGTGTCGACTCGGCTCCGCCGTCGGGTCGTAGGGCGGCAGCGGCGTGTCGTCGGGCGATTCGCCGTAGGCGCCCCAGTGTCGCTTGTAGGACCCGGTCTCGGCGTCGAAGACGATCACGCGACGGTTGCCGTAGCCGTCGGCGACATAGACCTCGTTTGTCTCCGGATCGACACGGATACCCGCCGGGCGCCCCAGGTTCTCGGTGTCGTTGCTGCCGCTGCTCTGACTCGCCCGCCCAATCTGCAACAGGAACTCGCCGTCGCCAGTGAACTTCAGGATGTGGGCGTCGCCAACGGCATTGCCGCCTATCCAGACGTGGCCTTCGTGGTCGATATGGATGCCGTGCTCGCTGTCGGGCCACTCGAAGCCGTCGCCCGGTCCACCCCACGACCGCACGACATTGCCGTCCGGGTCGAGCTCGATCACCGGCGGGGCCGGCACGCAACACATGCCCTCCTCACCGCGCTGTCTGGCATCGAGGGTCCGCGGACGGTGCAGCACCCAGACATGGTCGCTCGCGTCGACCGCCACCCCGGACACCTGCCCCAGCATCCAGTTGTTGGGCAGCTCGCGTGCCCAAAACGGATCCACCTGGAAGCGCGGAAGACCGGTATCGGCCGCCGCTGCCTCCGTCAGTGAGCTGTCCGGCGCAGGCGCCGGTGCGGAGCCGGTGCAGGCGCCGGTCAGCAGTGCCACAAGCAGCAGGAGACGCCGGTGGTGTGAGCCCATCGTTGTATTCGTGGCACGATACACTACAATCGCGGAACCGAGGTAGACGATCGGTGGCCCAGAAGGGCCTTACCCATCGTGACGAACGATCCGCGGCGCTGGCCACGGAGGAGGACCGAATCATGAGGCTGTTACTGACCGCCGTTGCCCTGTCGTTGATCGTCTCACCGGCCAATGCTCAGCTCGCGGTGCCCAACGAGGCCGGGCTGACCTACGGGCACGTGCATCTGAACGTCACCGATGTCGACCTGCATACCCAGATCTGGGTCGAGCATTTCGGCGGCGTGGCCACGCAGAAAGGGCCTCTGCGCGCGGTGCGAATGGCGGGGACGGTGATCGTGTTCACCGAGCGGGAGCCTACCGGTCCGTCGCAGGGGTCGGTCATGGACCACTTCGGCGTGAAGGTGCGCGACACCGGCAAGTGGCTCGAGAAGTGGAAGGCGGCCGGCTACACTGTCGACTCCGAGTTCACCGGGGCCGAGGGGCAGCACAACGCCTACGTGACTCTGCCTGACGGCGTGCGGGTCGAATTGCAGGAAGACCAGATGCTGCCGCAAGAGGTCGTCGGCTATCACGTCCACTTCTTCACGCCCGAGTTCGAGTCCCTGCTCGACTGGTATGTCGACGTGTTCGGGCTCGAGAAGCGTCCGCGCGGTCGTATCGAGACGACGACCAACGTGCCCGGAATGAACATGAGCTTTGGAAATACGCAGGGTGAGTACGTGCCCAGTCAGGGCCGGGCGATCGACCACATCGGGTTCGAGCTCGACGACCTCGAGGCGTTTTGTGAGCAGCTCAAGGCGAAGGGGATCGAGTTCGACGTGGAGTATCGCGAGATCGACAGCATCGAGCTGAAGATTGCCTTCCTCACCGACCCGGCGGGCACCTATATCGAGCTGACCGAGGGTCTCGACCGGTATTAGGCAGGCTGACGGCCGCGGACGTCAGGCGCCCGCGGGCGGGCGCCTGGCGCCGTTCGGCGTAGCTGTCCGTGCGAGGCGGTGATGGGGTCTATGGCGTGGCTCCACCCACCCAGCCGGCGCTCAGCGTTTCGCGGTCGACCCTGTCACCACGCAGATAGACGTCGACGATGCGCCGCGTGTTGGTGATGTCGTCGATCGGGTTCGCCTCGAGCACGACGAAATCGGCGCTCTTGCCGGCTTCCAGCGTGCCCATGTCGTCCAGGTCCAGCAGCGCGGCTGAATTCTGCGTCGCCGCGACCAGGACATCGGCCGCCGGCATGCCAGCCAGAACCATGTCCTCCATCTCGGCATGGGGGCTCCAGCCGGCACCGCCGTCGGTCCCGAAGCCAATCGTCACGCCTTCGGCGTGCAGCCGGGCCAGATTGCGCGCCTGAATGCCGAACGCCTCCTGGGCGGCCGGGCGGTCCACTGAGCGCTCCTGCATCTGCGCGAGCTGATCGGGCGGAATCGTGCCGCTCAGCCAGCTGAGGTCAGCCGCGACCCCTGAGCCGGGCAGGTTCGGCACCAGCACGACGTCGGGGCGCTCGCGGAACATCGCGACGACTTCCTCGTCGACGTCCATGTCGCGGATGCCGTGCGCGAAGGCGTCGAGGCCGGCCGCCAGCAGCCCCTTCGCGTCCTCGAGCGTGAAGACGTGGGCTGTGACCCGGAGGCCGTGCTGGTGTGCTTCGTCGATGACCGGGCCGTAGAGCTCCGGACTCAGCTTGTCGAACTGGCCGCCGCGGTCGTCGACCCAGATCTTGACGATGCCGTTGTTCTCGGGAGCCAGCTCCTGGACCGCCGATCGCGCTTCCTCCTCCGTCGTGATCCAGTAGGGCACCTCGGTGCGGCCCGGTTCCGGTGCCGTGATGCCGCGTCCCACGGTCAGATAGCGCGCCGCGTTCGGGACCATGTTGTCGCGCACCTGGTACGCGACGTCACCGATCCCGCGGCCAAGGCTCAGCACGGCGCCGACACCGTAGTAGGCCTTTCGCTGTAGATCCTCGACGAGCTCCTCACGGTTCTCGCTTCTGAGATGCACGTGGGTGTCGATGATCGCCGGCATCACGGTGCGTCCGGCCAGGTCGACGCGGGCGGCGCCGGCCGGGACCTCCACCGCCTCGGTGCCACCAACCGCAACGAGATTCGCGTTGTCGACGACGATGGTGGCGTTCTCGATGACGTCGCCGTTGCCTACGATGACGCGTGCTCCCTCATAGGCGATGGCGGTGCTCGCGACCGGAGTCGATTCGGGCTCGGGCGCGGCACACGCGGCGACGAAGGGCAGGCCGAGCGCCATTAGCGCGGCGACCGAGACTGCCGGACGCGGAAGATTCTTCAGTCGGTGCATGTGACGTCTCCAGGAGGCGGTTGGGCTACCAAACAAACTGGACTCGAGCTGATGCCGCGCAGATAGACAACGGGCCGACACATGCGGCGCGCCGCGGTGTCAGCCCGCTGAACAACCGTTCGGCTGGTCCGGTCCCTCACATCAGCGACGGAGCTCGCGACCCTGCCGCTCCAACTCACGCGCGCCGGCGAGAATGCCGTACAAGCCGATGTTGCCTTCGTGACAGGCGTATTCGAACAGTGGTCCGTCGGTGCGGCGGAACGGCATCATGACGGTGTAGGGCGCCGTATATACCGTCGGGTCGGTGACGGTGTACTCGTAGGCGACCCGGTCGGCATTGATCCGCGTGAAGCGCTCGACGAGGTGCTTGTTGGGGCTCGTGCCGCGGCTTTCTCCGCCGCGGAAATTGGTCGTCTCGACGACCAGGGTGTCGCCCTCATAGTGGGCCCGGGAGAACCCGGCGAACTGCTTGAACGCAGGCTTCGCGGTGTCGTCGAGGGGGATGACTCGCGCGTTGTGCACCATTTCGTTGAGGATGACAACGTGATCGGCCGTCTGGAAGATCATCACATTGTTGTTATAGGCGCCAGAGCTCATCGGTGGCCCGGAGTTGAAGCCCATGATGCAGCGGTCCATCAAGCTGCGAACCTCGTGCGACACATAACGACTCGCGGCATCACCGCCGCCGCGTCGGCCACCGCCGCCCCTTCCAGGTCTCGCGACGCGCGGTGGCAGCCGTCCATCCGGCGGATCGATGATGAGGGACGTTCGTTTGTCGTCGGTCAGGTCGACGCCACGCTCGTACCAGAACTCGTTGTACGACAGCACGCCGCCTTCGGCGCGGGGTTGGTAGCCGGCGCTCCGTGCGCCCGCCTCGGGGTCGAAGAGGTCGCGATTCAAGCGAGTTCGTTCCGAGGCTTCAAACGCAGCAGCTTCTTCGGCACTCAGGGTCTCTAGCCCCTCGAATTGCTGCGGGCGCTGAAACGGCGTCAGGGTGCGGAAGGTGAAGATGCCGGAGACGTCTGGGTACCCGTCCGGTGTGCGCATTGGCATCGTGCGGTCCCCGGATTGCGCCACGGCCTCGGCCGGCGCGAGCGACAGGACCACGGCTAACGTGAACAACGCCGTGACGGATCTCTTTAGCATCTGTAGCATCTGTACGCCTCCAGTGGTCGGCGACGCGTCCTCTGCGCCGGTCCCGATCACACGCCTAGCCGGGGAGAACCCATGCACGCGGCTCCCTCGTGCCAAATACGCTTCAGACCCCCTCGGTACCGGAACAGTAGACCAAAAGGGGTGCTGCTATGCAAGGGACATGTGCCGTCATGCTGCGGCGATCATTCACGGTTCAGGCACCGGGGTCCACGCGGCTGCCCGTCGTTCGGCCTCGGCGATCTGGTCGCGCGTCAGTTGCTGCGCGACCACCTCGCGCCCCTCGATCACACTGGATCGCGCCGCGCCGGTTGTCTGGGCCGCGGCCAGAGAGAGCCACATGTGCGCCGCAATGAAGTCTCGCGGTACACCCTGGCCGTTTGCGTACATCACCCCGAGGTTTTGCTGCGAGGCGGCGTCTCCCTGATCGGCCGCGAGTCGGAACCAGCGAGCCGCCTCGGCCGAGTCCTGCGGAACTCCGGTGCCGGTGTCGTAGCTCATCCCGAGGTTGAACTGCGCCCGAACATACCCCTGGTCGGCCGCCAGGCGCATCCATCTGAGTGCCTCGGCCACATCCAGCGGGACGGCCCGGCCGTTGAAGTACATGTTGCCCAGGGCAAACTGCGCTTCTGCATACCCCTGGTCGGCCGCCAGGCGAATCCAGCCGATTGCCTCGGTGTCATCTTCGGGGACGCCGGTGCCGTTGTCGTAGAGATACCCGAGCGTGACTTGGGCCGATGGGTCGCCCTGTACCGCCGCGAGCCGATACCACCGGGCCGCCAGGGCATAATCCTGCGAGACACCCGAGCCGGTCTCATACATGCTCGCCAGGGTCACCTGCGCCGTTGTGTTGCCTTGCGCCGCCGCCAGGCGGACCCAGTGCGCCGCTTCTCGGCGGTCCTGGCGCAGACCACGACCGTTGAAGTACATCTGGCCGAGGTTGAACTGGGCTTCGGCGTGGCCCTGCGCCGCCGCCAGGTGATACCAACGCACCGCTTCGGCTTCATCTCGAGACACGCCCGTGCCATTGGCGTACATACTGCCGAGTCGGAACTGTGCCTCCCAGTGGCCATGGTCGGCTGCCAGCCGATACCATCGCACGGCCTCCGCATCGTCCTCGGGAACGCCCGTACCGGTGTCGTACTTCAACCCCAGGTTGTGTTGCGCGCCGGCGTGTCCCTGGTCTGCGGCCAGGCGATACCATCTGACCGCTTCGGCATCATCCTGCACGACTCCGGTGCCGGTGACATACAGGCGCGCGAGATTGAACTGCGCGGCTGCATCTCCCTGCTCGGCACGCGACAAGAGCTCGCCGATATCGCGCTGCGCGTGGACCGGGGTCGTGAGGGGCGACAGGGTCAGGGTGACAACCGCCACCAACAGGCGGTGTGCGTGGCGGGCGCGCATCTGTCATCTCCGCCTAGCGATCGGTGCGGCGTCGATGAGACCGGTGCCTTCTTCGATAGTAATCACCTGGTCGGCGTCCAGGGCGTCGATCGTGTCCACCTGGCCGCTTGGCCAGGCGACACGCACCGCGGTGACTGAGGTTGCGTCTCCGAGTCCAAACGTCAGCGCCAGCTCGCTCTGCGACAAATAGCTCGAGCCCGTCTTGACCATTTGCCACCGGGTGTCACCGCCCGCCGTCACCTCCACCCTGGCGCCGATCCCGTCGCGGTTCGAGGCGGCGCCAACGGTGCGGATACGGACGACGTGGTTGGCGTTGCCCCCGTCATTTCGCAAGAGTCTGGCCGCGCCATTGTTGGCGGTGACGAGCACGTCGAGGTCACCGTCGTTGTCGGCATCGGCGTAGGCGGCGCCGCGTCCCACCATCGGGGTGTCAAGTGCGCTTCCATCGGTGACAACGATCTCTTCGAACCGGCCCTGCCCGAGATTGTGGAACAGCTGCGGGCGCTGTGCGTAGGTGACCCGGGACTGCACGCGCTCGACATCATCGGCGACATGCCCGTTTGCGGCGAAGATGTCCGGCCAGCCGTCGAGATCGAAGTCGAAGAAGAAACAGCCGAACGTCAAGGTTAGCAGCGTTGCGCGGCCGATCTCGGACCGTGGCGCCTCGTCGATGAACAGCCCGTTTCCCTCGTTGTGATAGAGGGCCATCATCTCGGTCGAGAAATTGCCGATGATGAGGTCCGGCCGTCCTGACCCGTCATAGTCGACCGCGTCCACCCCCATGCCCGCCCGTGCCACGCCTGTGTCGCTGAACGCCACACCGGCGAGCACGCCGATGTCCTCGAAGGTGCCGTCGCCCTGGTTCCGAAATAGTTGATCGGGTTGGGTGTCGTTGGTCACGAACAGATCCATCCAGTCGTCGCCATCGACGTCGAGCATCGCGACACCGAGCGCTTTGGCCGAAGGCACGCGCAACCCGGCGGCGGTCGTCACATCCTCGAACGTCTGATCGCCACGGTTTCGAAAGAGCGTCGGGCTCTGCCCTTGGTAGGACTCGGGTGTGCAATACGACTTGGTGTCGTCGACGAGGGAACAAAAGAGGTCTGTGTCGGGGGACCACTCCACGTAGTTGCCGACGAACAGGTCCAGATCCCCGTCCTTGTCGTAATCGAACCAGACGGCGCCGGTCGAGAAGCCCGGGTCGCCGACTCCGGCCCCCTCGGTGACGTCGACGAACGTTCCGTCGCCGATTCCTTTGAACAGCCGGTTGGGTCCGAGCGCCGTCAGATACACATCGATATGGCCATCATTGTCGAAATCGGCGGCGGTGCCGCCCATGCCATAGAGCGGGATATCGAGACCAGAGTCGTCCGTGACGTCAGTGAAGGTCCCGTCGCCGTCGTTCAGATACAGCGAGGCGTGCGTAGCGGTGGCGTCTTGCTCGGGCCAGGACGTGCCATTGACCAACAGCACGTCTTGCCACCCGTCGGCATTGACGTCGAGCCAGAGCGCACCCGAACCGAAGGTCTCCGGCATGTACTTCGCCCCGAATGCGCCGTTGGTGTGGGTGAACCGGATGCCCGCCGACTCGGTTACATCCGTGAACACGACAGGCGTGGCGGCCGAGAGGGCGACCACACAGGCGCTCGCGACGCCGATCGGTGGGAGGATACGTGTCATGGTGGTGCGTGTCTCATGATGGGGGTGCTTGCCTGTGTTCGTGCACCGGTTGCCGCTCGTTGTTGTCTTCCGGCGAGGTCCGGCGAAACGGCCCGGTAATCGCCTGCGCCGACTCGTCCGTCTTGAATCGCTCGTACAGGGTCCGCTCCCGTGCCGCGGCCTCCGAGTTTCCGGCTCCCTGATGAGACAACATCAGATTGTAGTGTGCCTGAAGGTCCTCTGGATCGATCTGCAGCACGGTTTCGAAAGTGGCGATCGCCTCGTCGAACTGCCGTTCAAGGAACTGGATTCGGCCGATCTGGCCGAGCACGACTCGGTCGCGAGGATATTGTTCGCGCGCCGCCCGCAGATGCTCCATCGCCTCGTCGTAACGACCAAGCGTCCGCAGGCCCAATCCAAGAAAGAAATGAGCTCGTGCCAGGTTCGGCTCGAGCGCCAGGGCCTGCTCGAGCAGCGGGATCGCCGTGTCGATGTCTCCCTCCTGCACCAGCGCCCGGGCCACGTTCAACGGACCGTCGGGATAGCTCGGGTCAATCGCCATCACGGTTCTGAAGGCGGCCTCGGCGCCACGTAGGTCCCCTTGCAGCAGGAGCCCGATGCCATAGTCGTTCCAGCGGGCGCGCTGCGCTACGTCGAGCGGTCGTGCAAGCTCCGGCAGCGGCTCGTCTGCATCAATCACCATCAAAGACGCGTCCGCCTCCGCCATGACTGTCGTCGGGATGTCGGGGATCGACTTGACCTGCCCGGAGACATTCGACGTGTCACCGGTGAACACCCAGCGTCCGTCGTCAAACGAAGCTGTGACCGGCGGCTCGGGCTGTGAGGGGTCCCGCACACCGGCATAGGCCCACTGGGTGAACCACCAGGCGAACTTGCGGTAGTTGACCTTTGCCCGCAGAAAAATCCGCTCGCCGGCGTCCTCGGGGATCTGCAATCGGTAATGAACGGTGTCGGCGGCCCCGGGTGGGATGAGGCGCACATAGGCGACCGACCGCGTCATCCAGGCGTTGCGTTTGTCGATCGGGTTCCCGTGTTCGTCGAGCTGCAGACTGCGGTAGAAGTGTGCGCCGGGATCAACCGGACCGCTGCCACCGTTTTCCGCCGCGCCACTATGCAG
>JASLOY010000069.1:2120-11119 GCA_030745255.1 Vicinamibacterales bacterium | reverse complement strand
GCGTGCGCTCCACGGGCGCTCGGACGATCTCCACCGTGACCCGCGCAGCGCGTGGCGTCTCGAGCCGTAGGTTCGGATCCTCCACACCGACCGTGACCTCGTGATCGACCGGCACCGCCAAGTTCGTCACGTCGATCGGCTCGGTAATCGCCTTGGTCAATTGCCGTAACCGGCTCAGCGGGCCGACGACCGCCACGGTCGCCGGATCGGCGACGATCCGGCCGACGACGAACCCGGGGGCCGGCTCCCCTATCACCACCGGAAAGACCGGCACCATACGGGGCGCCCCTTCCACCTCGAGCGTCAACGTCACTGTAGACGGGATCACCTGCGTGACCTCGACACCGAACGGCGCACGGATGCGGCCGGCCGCCATGTCGAACAGACGCGTTCCTGGACGCTCGGAGCCCAAGTCGATGATCGCCGCCACATCACCCGCCTCGAGACGCCGGAGCACCGCCGACGAGCCGCGCAATCGGACCTCCACCGTCTCCGGCAAATCCCCCAAGATCTCCACCGAGTCCGACAGATTCTCGAATTGCAGCGGAATCTGCAGACCCCGCTCCGAGATCGGCTCCCCGGCGACCGTCAGCCAGAGCAGCACGGCCAACGCGATCGCGAACACCTTCAGCCCGAGGTCGCGGAAAAACGGAAGGGCCATCATGCGTCGAGCGGTCTCGCCTCCTCACGAGGTTTCGGTCGTGCACGGTGCAACATCAGCGCCTCGAGTCGATAGCGTAGCCGTTCCAGCTCGAGATCCTGCTCAATATGTCCGTCGAGCACCAACGAGAGGCGGCCGGTCTCTTCCGAGACCACGAGCGCGACCGCGTCGGTCTCCTCGCTCAACCCGATGGCCGCGCGATGACGCGTGCCCAGATCTCTGCTGACCCGGGGATTGACCGTCAGCGGGAGAAAACACGCGGCGGCGGCGACTCGATCCTGCTGGATGACGACCGCACCGTCGTGCATCGGCGCACCCGGACGGAACACACTGACCAGCAGGTCGTAGCTGACGGCCGCATCGAGCGGTATGCCGCTCTCGACATAGTTGCGCAGCCCGATCTCTCGTTCGATCGCAATGATGGCACCCACGCGCTGCTCGGCCAACATCCGTAAAGCCACGACAATCTCTTCGATCGTCTCGTCGGTCGTCTCCGGACGATTCAGATAACGGAAAAACGGCGCCCGCCCGAAGTGCACGAGGGCGCGCCGGATGTCGGACTGGAACAGCACGATCGCCGCAAAGACGATGTAGCCGAACATGTCGCGGATCAACCAGTGGAGCGTCTGCAGCGGAGTGAACTGCGACGCGTAGTACAGCACGATGATCACACCGCCACCGATGAGAATCTGTACTACATGCGTGCGACGGACCAGCTTCAAAAGCTCGTAGATCAGCAGTGAGACGATCGCGATATCAAGCAGATCCCACCCAGTGACCCGGTTCAGCCGCACCACGCCGGTCAGACTGTCAATCATTGCCCGTGTCCTGCCTCCCGCGAACCGCCCACCGCGGTCCCGTTGGTCCGGATTCGGTCCGCCACTCTCACCACCTGCGCCATCTCGCGAACTCGATGCACGCGTACGATGTGCGCGCCACCCAGGACCGCTGCCGTGACGGCGGCCGCAGTCCCCCACTCGCGGTCATCCACGCCGCTGCCGGCGTCCTCGACCAAAAACGACTTCCGCGAGGGACCGACCAGCATCGGGCGGTCCAGCGGCGTCAGGCGGTCAAGGGCCGCCAGTGCCGCGTAGGTGTGTTCGGCACGCTTGGCGAACCCGAGACCCGGATCGATGATGATCCGGGAACGGTCGACGCCGGCGTCTATCGCCGCATCGATCCGACCACCGAGCTCACCGGCCACCTCTACGCCGACATTGTCATACTCGGCCTCACGGTACATATTTCGCGACCGTCCTCGATTGTGCATCAGGACCAGCGCGGCGCCACGTTCGGCCACCACCGGCGCCAGCGCGGGCTCGTAGAGCAGCCCCGATACGTCGTTGACGATCACCGCACCATGGTCGAGCGCAACACGCGCGACCTCGGCCTTATAGGTGTCGATCGACACCGGCACCCGCACTCGCCCCATTAGCTGGTCGAGCACCGGCACCACGCGCGCCAACTCCTCCTCGACCGACACCGCGGCCGCTCCCGGCCGGGTCGACTCGCCCCCGATGTCCAGGAGATCGGCGCCATCGGCCTCCATGTGCAGCGCGTGCTCCAGGGCGCGATCGGGGTCCAGGCACTGCCCGCCATCGGAGAACGAGTCCGGGGTCACGTTGACGATCCCCATCACGAGCGTCCGGCCGCCGAGGCGGAGCGGGGCCATATCCGGCAGCGGCACCGTGTAGTGACCTCGAGAAAACATGACGGGCCCCTGGAGACCACCCCAGTGGAAGCAGGAGTCAGGAGGCAGGAAACGGGAGAGGCCGGCCTGCCCCGCCGTAGCCTTTGCGAAAGCGGGGAGGCTTCGCCGTCCTCTGGTCCGGTCTCGATGGGACCACTATGCCTGAGGCAATGGCTTGCCGAGCGACGGCACGACCGGCTGTCGCTCCGTCTCGGGGCTCGTGGGCTGGTCGGGTGCGACCGGCACCGCCACGACCGGCTCGGCCTCATCCAGCGGCAGACCGGAGACGATCCGCGTGACCTGCTTGCCAGAGAGCACCTCGCGGGTCAGCAACTCCTCGGCAACCTGAAGGAGCTCACTCTTCTTCTCCTCGAGAATGGTGCGGGCGCGGTCGTAGTTGTCGGTGACGATCCGCTTGACTTCCTGGTCGATCTTGTTCGCGGTCTCCTCGCTGTAGTCCTTGTGCTGCGAGAAGTCACGCCCCAAGAAGACCTGCTCATCCTGCTTGCCGAAAGTCACCGGCCCGACCGCCTCGCTCATGCCCCACTCGCAGACCATCTTGTGGGCGAGGTCGGTGACCCGTTCGAGGTCGTTGCCGGCGCCGGTCGTCACCGTCGTGTTGGTGAGCTCCTCGGCGATCCGGCCACCAAGCAGCACCGCAACCTGATCGTGCAGGTAATCGTTCGAGTAGTTGTGCTTGTCGTCGACCGGCAGCTGCTGCGTGACACCGAGCGCCCGGCCTCGCGGGATGATCGTGACCTTGTGGACCGGGTCGGCGTGCTCCAGGACGACGCCCAGCAGGGCGTGACCAGCCTCGTGGACCGCCGTCACCTGCTTCTCCTCGTCGCTGATGACGAGTGACCGGCGCTCCGAGCCCATCATCACCTTGTCCTTGGCGAACTCGAAGTCCTGCATCATGACGGTCTTCTGGCTGTAGCGCGCCGCGTTGAGGGCCGCCTCGTTGACGAGGTTCGCGATATCCGCGCCACAGAAGCCGACCGAGCCCCGCGCCACCACGTTGATGTCCACGTCGTCGGCCAGCGGGATCTTGCGGGTGTGGACCCCGAGAATGCCCTCCCGGCCCTTGACGTCCGGTCGGTTCACGACAATCCGCCGGTCGAAGCGGCCCGGTCGCAGCAGCGCCGGGTCCAGCACATCGGGGCGATTGGTCGCCGACACGAGGATGACGCCTTCGTTCGACTCGAACCCGTCCATTTCGACCAGAAGCTGGTTCAGCGTCTGTTCCCGCTCGTCGTGGCCGCCGCCCAGACCGGCTCCACGATGCCGGCCCACGGCGTCTATTTCGTCGATGAATACGATGCAGGGCGCGTTCTTCTTTCCCTGTTCGAACAGGTCGCGGACCCGCGAGGCGCCGACACCGACGAACATTTCCACGAAGTCCGACCCGCTGATCGAGAAGAACGGCACGTTGGCCTCACCGGCGACAGCCCGTGCGAGCAGCGTCTTGCCGGTTCCCGGAGGCCCCATCAGCAGGACGCCCTTCGGAATCCGGCCACCCAGCTTCTGGAACTTTTGTGGCTCTCGAAGAAACTCGATGATCTCCTGCAGTTCCTCCTTCGGCTCGTCAACTCCGGCGACGTCCTTGAAGGTCACCTTCTTCTGTGTGCTCGTCGACAGCTTCGCCCGGCTCTTGCCGAATGACAGCGCTTTGTTGCCGCCACTCTGGACCTGCCGCATGAAAAAGACCCAGAAGCCGATAATCAACAAGATTGGCGCCCAGGCATACAAGAGATTCGCCCAGGGACTCGGGGCTGCCTCCTTCGCGTCAACCACGACGTCACGCTCGATGAGCGTGTTGACCAACCCTTCGTACTGGGGAGGGGCGAATGTGCGGAACTGCTGGCCGCTCGAGTCGGTACCGACGATGTCGTTCCCGGTGAGCTCGACCCGGTCGACCTGACCCGTGTTCACCCATCGGATGAACTCGGTAAAGCTCACAGGGGATTCTCCGGCCCGAAGCTGTGACGAGAGGTTCCAGATCAGGGCCACCACGACCACTAGAACCATCCAGAAGAGCAGACTGCGCGTCGTCGAGTTCACGAGTTATCTCCCAAAGTTCTCACCCTCAAGATTAGCACGCTTGCCGCATCGCCCGTGACCCGAAATTCGTCACTGACCGCCTGACCCACGACCCAGACGATGCGGTTCCTGTCATCGAGCACCAGCGGGATCCGGGACCGATCGACGCGGCTCACCTTGCGGTCGACAAACAGATCCTGGAGCTTTTTCCGGTGCCCGCGGAGCCCGAGCGGCCGAAACCGGTCCCCAGGCCGCCAGTTCCGCACCGCGAGCGGACCTACCGCCGCCACCGTGACCGCCCGCTCGGTCGCCGGTTTTCCGCCTGTTTTCGGCCAGGCGAGTGGCACGCTCAGGCCCATTTCGGCCGGCTCCGCGCTAATCGTCACACCGGCCTCCGGAACCGTCACTTCTCCGGGGACATCGAGCCGATAGGCAAACGACTCGACCCTGGCGACGGTCCCCCGACCCGCCCGGGCAGTCAGGCGGACGACATTTCCGAGCCGGTCGGCCCGGCACCCGGGGAAGTCGACCCGTCCCGTCGCATCCGTGGCTAGTTGGCGGAGCCGCTCGATGTGGTCAAACCCGACCGAGCGACCCGACACCAGACCCAGCACATTGCGCGCGACCCGCCTCCCCAGCGCCGGATGCAGCGCCGCCAAGCCGGCTGCGTCGACCTCCACACCCGCCTTGGTACTTTTGACGAGCCCGGAGCCCATTTCGTTTGCGGCATGGGCGAGCCATTCGGCGTCGGCCCGTGCGATCTCGGCTTCCCGCGCCAGCACCTCGACGACACGGGGCGAATACCCCTGCAAATGTGGGATCAGATCGTGCCGGATCCGGTTTCTCGGCACCCGGCGGTCGAGATTGGATGCGTCTTCGCGGAATGACACCTCCCTCGATGCCAGATACGCGCGCAACTCCGCGCGCGTCACCCTCAACAGCGGGCGCACGACCTGGCTCGCACGGGGTCGGATGGCCGACAACCCCTCGGTACCGGCCCCACGCAGCAGCCGCAGCAGAAAGGTCTCGGCCTGGTCGTCGATGGTATGGCCAAGCGCGACCCGGCAGGCGCCAAGGCGGTCGGCTGCGCGGTCGAAGAACGCGTACCGCGCGCGGTGACCGGCATGTTCGACGGAGATCCGTTCCGAACGCGCCAACGCGGCGACGTCGGCCGACTCTACAACGCACGGCACGTCGAACCGGCTCGCAAGGTCCCGGCACAGACGCTCGTCTTCATCGGACTCCCGCGACCGCAACCGGTGATTGAGATGCGCCACACCGGCCAGCGTCAGGGCGTTGCGTTCGGCCAGCTCGGCGAGCAGATAGAGCAGCGCGACCGAATCTCCACCGCCCGACACCGCGGCCAGCACCCGTCCGCCAGACGGAATCAGCGCCTGTCGACGAACGAACACGAGCACACGCTCGGCAAGTGGATCCATGCGCGTCTCGGGTGTCGGGGTTCGGGGTTCGAGATAATCGGCGCCCAGCTCGTCTCGGGCGCCACCGATTGCAACCGGGATTCCGAATCCCAGATCCCGCCAGGCTGGCAGCTCCCCAGCAGCCTGCGTTGGGTGGCGGACCGGCCTGCGGGCGGGCGGGCCGGGCCGACCCCGGTGGCGAACGAGATGGTGCCGGTGCAGGGACTTGAACCCCGGACAACGCGGATATGAGCCGCGTGCTCTAACCAACTGAGCTACACCGGCGAAGCTTGATTTATTGTATCAACTCCGGAGATTGGAGACTGGAGACCGGGCTTTGGGCTTTGGGCTTTGGGCTTTGGGCTTTGGGCTTTGGGCTTTGGAATGAGGCTACGCCAGATCAGTTGGCCTCGATGCGACTTCGCGTGAGGCCACCGCCTCCGTCCACCTTCTGGCTTCTGACTTCTGACTCCTGCGGACTAGAGGATGAGCATCGCGTCGCCGTAGCTGTAGAAGCGGTAGTCTCGGCGGACCGCTTCGGCGTAGGCCGCCAACAGAGGCTCCCGCCCGGCGAAGGCGCAGGCAAGCATCAGCAACGACGACCGTGGCAGATGAAAGTTGGTGAACAGAGCCCCAACGACCCTGAATGTTACCCCTGGATACAGATACAGGTCGGTGACTCCGCCGCCGGCAGACAGGCGACCGCCTCCCTTCCGAGCCGCTGTTTCGAGCGTGCGGCACGTGGTGGTGCCGATCGCCACGACCCGTCGCCCCGCATCGAGCGCCCGGTTGACCGCGGCGGCGGTGGCCGACGCCACGTCGTATGCCTCCGGCTCCACACGGTGCTCCTCGACCCGGTCCACGCGGATCGGCTGAAACGTGCCATACCCAACGTGCAGAGTCACCCGTTCGACCTCGACCCCCCGGTTCCGGAGACGCCTCAGCAGGGCATGGGTCAGATGGAGTCCGGCTGTCGGCGCCGCCACGGAGCCGCGGACCTTCGCATAGACGGTCTGGTACCGGTCGCCGTCGATCGTGTCGTCCGGTCGCTTGATGTAGGGAGGCAGTGGCACGTGCCCGAGCTTGTCGATTGCCGAATCGACCGAGGTCCCGTCCTCCACCCAGAGCCGGATGGTGCGCCGCCCGTGGAACCGGCGCTCGAGCACCTCGCCGCGTAGCCGGACACCGCCCGTCTCGAACACGACGGCGGCGCCAACCCGCAACTTCTGCCCGGGATGCATCAGGGCATCCCACCGCTCGTCGTCGATTCGAGCAAGCAGCAGACACTCGACCGCCCCGCCACTGGGCACACGATGGCCGAGCAGCCTCGCCGGAAACACCCGCGTGTCATTCACGACGACCAGGTCGCTCGGCGCCAGCAAGTCGGGCAGATCGGCGACCGTCCGGTGCGACAGCACGCCACCGGCGCGGTCGAGAACCAGCAACCGCGCCGCTTCCCGGTCGGACGTCGGCGATTGCGCAATCCGATCCGCCGGCAGCTCGAAATCGAAGTCGGAGACGAGCATGGGGACGAAACGCGGAATTAGGCTCTCCGCGTCGCACTGGCTACGGGCTTCGGGCTACAGGCTACGGGCGCCCTCTACGTTGAGTGAACCGCCCACTCGTCCAGGTCAGGGCTTCGCCAGGGCTCGTAACGGTGTCGGCCGAAGACCGGCAGAGCGCCTGAAGCCCGTAGCCCGAAGCCGATGAGCACATCGCTCAGTATGCCCACCGAAGCAGCACGGCACCGACGGTGAACCCGGCGCCCACCGAGGCGAGCAGCACGAGGTCCCCCTTCTTCAGCCGACCGGCGGCAAGCGCGTCGGCCAGCGCCAGCGGTATGGTCGCACCGGTCGTGTTTCCGAAGCGGTCGATGTTGATGACGACCTTCTCCTCCGGAAGGCCGAGCTGGTCGGCAGCGGCCATGATGATCCGCCGGTTCGCCTGATGCGACACGAAGAGATCCACATCGCTTGCCTGCAACTTATTTCTGTCGAGAATGCGACGGCTGATCTCACCGGTCTTGCGCACCGCAAACTTGAACACTGCCGCACCGTCCTGATGCACGTAGTGCAGCCGCTGGTCGACCGTCTCGTGTGAGGCCGGCAACCGGCTGCCCCCAGCCGGCATACGGAGCGCCGGACCGCCGCTGCCGTCCACCTCGTGGGCAAAATCGATGATACGCAGCGCCGGGTCCACCGCGGGCGACACGACAACCGCTCCCGCACCGTCACCGAAGATCACACAGGTCGTGCGATCTTCGTAGTTGATGATCCGAGACATCACGTCGGCCCCGATGGCCAGCGCATGGTCGTGCGCCCCGGTGGCCACCATCTGGACGGCGGTGGTCAGCGAGTAGGTGAACCCGGAGCAGGCGGCACCCAGATCGAATCCCCAGGCCCCCTTGGCGCCGATCTTGTCCTGGACCAGACAGGCGGTGCTCGGGAAGAACGTGTCCGGCGTAGTCGTCCCGACCACGAGAAACTCGATGTCGGTCGGTGTCAGGTGCGCCTGTTCAATCGCGCCCCGCGCCGCCTCGGCCGCCAGATCCGAGGTCGCCACGTCGTCGTCGGCGATATGGCGCTCTCGCACACCAGTGCGCTGCAGGATCCACTCGTTCGACGTATCGACCAGCCGCTCGAGGTCGCTGTTGGTCAGCACGCGCGGTGGCACACAGGTGGCCAGCGAGGATATCTGCACGCGCCGAAGCACCGGCGACCGACCGTTATCGGATGGGCTCATGACCCCGTCGCTCATCTGGTTTCCCGAGTCAGACCACCTGGCAGTCCGTGGTGTGCCGGCGCAGTGTACATCCTTTGACCGATCGGGCACGGCCCGCGTGTCGTCATTTCGCTGCTACCAGAGCCGGCTCTCGCGGTCTGGCACCGGCATACCGAAGTAATCGTAGGCGCGGGCGGTCGCCACCCGCCCACGGGGAGTCCGATCGAGAAATCCAATCTGGATCAGAAACGGCTCATAGATGTCCTCGATCGCCTCCTTCTCCTCGCTGATGGCGGCGGCAATGCTGTTCAAACCGACCGGCCCACCCCCGAACTTGTCGATGATGGCCCGAAGCAGCCGCCGGTCCGCCTCGTCGAATCCGTTGGTGTCCACCTCGAGCAACTCCAGCGCCCGCAGCGCCACCGGCCGGGTGATGGCGCCGTCAGCCCGCACCTGGGCGAAGTCTCGC
>JASLOY010000069.1:0-2110 GCA_030745255.1 Vicinamibacterales bacterium | reverse complement strand
AGCAGCCGGTTGGCCACGCGCGGGGTGCCACGCGAGCGACGGGCGAGCTCGGCGGTGGCATCTTCCTCGATCGGCACGCCGAAGATCCCGGCCGAGCGTCGGACAATCTCCTGGAGGTCCACGTCGCGGTAGAAATCCAGCCGATGGACAATACCGAATCTGGCGCGTAGCGGCGACGTGAGCAGCCCGGCGCGGGTCGTCGCCCCGATCAAGGTGAACCGCTGCACCGGCACCTTCACCGAGCGCGCGCTCGGTCCCTGGCCGATGACGATGTCGAGCTCGTAGTCCTCCATCGCCGGATAGAGGATCTCCTCGATCACCGGGCTCATTCTGTGAATCTCGTCTATGAAGAGCACCTCGTGCTCTTTGAGATTCGTCAGGATGGCGGCCAGGTCACCGGGCTTCTCCAGCACGGGCCCTGCCGTCGTCCTGATCGGTACTCCCAGCTCGTTGGCAATGACATAGGCCAGGGTGGTCTTGCCGAGCCCAGGCGGGCCATAGAGCAGGACATGATCGAGCGCTTCGCCACGCTGCCGTGTGGCCGCAATGGAGACCTCGAGGTTCTCGCGCAGTCGCTCCTGTCCGACATAGGTATCGAGGCTGCGTGGGCGCAACCCCTCCTCGAACTGGTCGTCGTCACCCAGCCTGACCGAGCTGACCACACGGCTTGGCGAGTCCTCGTCGGTCATCGCGCGAGCTCTTTCAGCGCCTGTCTGAGGGTCTGCTCAAATGTGCCGTCCCCCGCCGCGAGCGCCGCATCCACGGCCCGTTCGGCCAGCGGCCGATGGTAGCCGAGGTTGAGGAGCGCCGACAGTAGGTCGCCTCGCATGTCGGTCTCGCCCGCGTCGATGTCCGGGCCGTCGGGCTCGAGGTCGAGCGTCGCCGGCAGGCGGTCCTTCAGCTCCAGCCCGATCCGCTCGGCGGTCTTCTTGCCAACGCCCGGAATGCCGGTCAGCCGCACGACGTCTCCCTGACGCACGGCCCGGACGAGGTCGGCCGACTCGATCCCTGACAGGACCGCGAGCGCGAGCCGCGGACCGATACCGGTGATGCCGATCAACTGCTCGAACAGTTGGAGCTCGAGCAGGGTCGCAAAACCGAACAGCGCGAGCGTGTCCTCCCGCACGTGGGTATGCACGCGAAACACCACGTCGCCACCCGGCTCGCCAAGCCCGTAGAAGGTGGACAGCGGGACCTGCACGTCGTAGCCGACTCCCTGGACGTCGACGATGACCCGGTTCGGCTGTTTCTCGACCAATCGTCCGCGGAGACGCGCGATCATCTCTCACCCCTGCGGACGAAAATTGCGCCAGCTCCGCGGACCGACGGTGTGGCGGATCTCACCGGCGCGCGTCTGCGGAGACAACGCCGTATGGGCATGGCAGACCGCGATGGCCAGCGCATCCGACACATCGTACGGAGACGGCGCCTCCTCGAGTCCAAGCAGTAGCGCAATCATCTGCTGGACCTGATTCTTGTCCGCCCGCCCATACCCCACGACCGCCGATTTGACCTCGGTTGGCGCATACTCCGCCACCGGCAGGCCGGCCTTGGAGGCGGCCAGGATCGCCACTCCCCGGACGTGCCCCAACTTCAACGCGCTGCGCGCATTTCGGGCGTAGAAGACATCCTCGATCGCAACCCACGCCGGTCGATGGGTGGCCAGCAGCGAGGCCAGCTCGTCGTATATCCGAGTCAGCTTGTCTGGAAACGGAGTGCGGGCGGGCACCGCGACGGCGCCGCACACCACGAGGCGGCATCGGCTGCCATCGGTGTCGATGCAGCCATACCCGGTGCGCGCGGAGCCGGGGTCGATCCCGAATATCCTCACGCCAGCGAGGCCTCGATCTCCTTTTCGTTGACGTCGAAATTCGACCAGACGTGGCGGGTGTCGTCCAGATCCTCGAGTGCGCCCATCAGCTTCATCATCTGCTGGGCCGACTTGCCTTCCAGCGTCACATAGTTCTGCGGCAACATCGCGACCTCAGCCGCCGTCGGCTCGACCCCGATCGCACGGACCGCCTCGGCGACCGCATCGAACTTTTCGGGCGTGCTGATAATCTCCCAGCTTCCGTCCTCGTCGCGGAAGTCGTCGGCACCGGCGTCTATG
>JASLOY010000699.1:479-881 GCA_030745255.1 Vicinamibacterales bacterium | reverse complement strand
ATGGCCTGCCGGCCTACATTCGCTCAGATAACGGGCCGGAATTCACGGCGGCGCTCGTCCGGCTCTGGCTGGAGGCCCTTGACGTGCAGACGTTGTTCATCGAACCGGGGAGCCCTTGGGAGAACGGCTACGTCGAATCGTTCAACGGCAAGCTGCGGGATGAATTGTTAGACCGCGAGATCTTCTACACGCTGACGGAAGCGAAGATCTTGATCGAGCGATGGCGACGGGAGTACAACACGGTGCGACCGCACAGCGCGCTCGGGTATCGTCCCCCAGCGCCGGAGGCGGTCCAACCAGCCGCCATTGGCGGACTAACCATGAACTTCGCTCTCTCGTAGCAACTGGTACGACCACTGGGGGCAGGTCACTCCTGCGCATCCGGCCTCAATCATACGAAAA
>JASLOY010000699.1:0-469 GCA_030745255.1 Vicinamibacterales bacterium | reverse complement strand
AAGGCGCCCAAGGGGTTCGTAAAAAATTTCCGGCAATACCTACTCTCGCACTTTTGGCACTACCATCGGCTTTGAAAGCTTAACTACCGTGTTCGGAATGGGAACGGGTGTGACCCCTCTCCTATGACCACCGGGAACCTTGAACTGTAAAGAACATGATGCAGCCTGCACATACGGCAGCACTGCACCGACAACTGAATACCCTACAAACGGTAGTGTTCCCGACCGCACACGCGGCGCAATAAAAAGGGAAAAGGTCAAGCCGCACGGCTGATTAGTACCAGTTAGCTAAGGCCATCGCTGACCTTACACACCTGGCCTATCGACCTGGTAATCTTCCAGGAGCCTTCAGGAGCCTTACGACTCGGGAAATCTCATCTTGGGGAGGGTTTCACGCTTAGATGCCTTCAGCATTTCTCCCATCCGAACGTAGCTACCCAGCGCTGCCTCTGGCGCGACAACTGGTACA
>JASLOY010000698.1 GCA_030745255.1 Vicinamibacterales bacterium | reverse complement strand
TCATTGACTTTGGCTAACAGGCGACCCCACGAGCCGACGGCAGGTTTTAGTACTACCGGGTAGCCCAGTTCTTCTATTGCGATCAGCGCTGAATCTTCAGTAAAGGCAACGCGAATCGGTGGCTGGGCCAGACCTGCTTCTTTTAAAGCAACAGAGGTCAGAATTTTGTCACCACATATCCGAGCCACATCGGACGAATTAATACAACGAATACCGAGACTCTCGAAAAGCCGAAGTCCATGCATTGCTCGGGAGTGATTGATACAGCGTTCTACGACAAGATCAATATCGGGAACCGACTCAAGGTCAAAAGTCAGTTTTCTATCATCAAGCATTATGGGCGTCACGCCCTGCTGCCTGAACGCCTCAAGCAGAAGTTTTTCTTCCTTTCGGATCAGCGAGTGAAGTAAACCGACTCTCATTCGCCCCAGTCCTCCTCGCTTTCTGGCGCTTCAGCGAGAGTTGGTGGATTGAGTTCAGTGACTTCAAGTTCAGAACCACAGTCGGGGCATTCCAATAATTCTCCAACGACAGTATCTGATGCCAGCGTAATCTGCGCACTGCATACGGGGCATTCACTCATAAGTTTTCTCCGGTTGTAATCACAGTTCAGGCCGATTGCATGAAATGAAATTTCTGAATTTAGTGGCGGCCTATTCTAGTGTGACGCTGGCGTCAGGGCGAGTGATCTGGATCATCATCGCATCTGGCCCAGTTATGTGCCAAGTCTGAATCAACCCAAGTAATGCCGCGGCAGGTCTTATCTGTTTAAATGAAGGCTTTGGCCACGCGTCATATCGCGAGGCCGGTCGTGAACCCCGCCAACTGGTTTTACCATATAGGCAGGATGGGATCAGTTTACTCACAAGCAAAGGAAAATA
>JASLOY010000697.1 GCA_030745255.1 Vicinamibacterales bacterium | reverse complement strand
CTTCTTGTCGAAGCAGGCTGCAGTCGCCGAAGCATTTCTTGTCCGAATCGTTCGCGGTAGCCCGTTCGGATAGTGCAACTCAATCTCGATGTCGGACCATCTGGGAAATTCGCGCTGCTCAGTCATCGGCATAGCTTCAGGATTCTGAATCGTTCTCTCCATGGCATCCAACCCTTCTTGGTCCTCCCAGATCTGACTGATAGGAAGGTGGGACTGCTTTGGATTGCTGTAACCCCCTTTGTGACCCCCTCCTTTCACCACGGAGTGGCGACGCCAGGCAATCCCTGGCGACTACTGAGGACTGTTTGACTGTGGTAACTTGCTGTAAGCGTTTGTTTTGCGCTCATTTTCGGGGCGTGGCGTAGCCTGGTATCGCGCCTGCTTTGGGAGCAGGAGGTCCCCGGTTCGAATCCGGGCGCCCCGACCAGTTTCGTCGTTCGGCCCATATCGCCTGGGATCCTCACGATGCGCGCCGCCCGCCTACTTCCGCTGATCGTCGCGGCCGCCACCGTCGCCGGCGCCCCGGCGACAGGCACCGCCCAGGGACCCACGCTCGAGGCCGTGCTCGAACGCGCGGCGGCCTACGTCGAGGGCTACCAGACTGAGTTGGGCAGCGTCATCGCCGAGGAAGACTATCTCCAGGTCGCCGACGGCCGGCGGACCCGCCGAATGGTGTCGGACCTCCTCGTCCTGAGCACGCCCGGCCTCGAGGAGCCCTGGCTGGCCTTCCGCGACGTCATCGAGGTCGACGGCACGCCGGTCGAGGACCGTCTGCAGCGTCTCGAGGATCTCTTCCTCGAAACGCCCCGGATCACGCCCTCGCTGCGGCGTCGTCTGGTCGTCGAGAGCGCCCGCTTCAACATCGGCGCGATCACGCGCAACGCCA
>JASLOY010000696.1 GCA_030745255.1 Vicinamibacterales bacterium | reverse complement strand
GCGCGCGACCTACACGATGCAGTTCGACTCGTACCAGAAGACACCGGCATTCGTGCAGGAAGAGATCGTCAAGCGCTTCCGTGGCGAGTGACATCGACTTAGGCAAACAAACACAGAAAGCAGCCGAGGAATAGGCATGGCCAAGCAGCAGTTCGAACGCAACAAGCCCCACGTGAACGTGGGCACGATGGGCCACATCGACCACGGGAAGACCACCCTGACCGCGGCGATCACCAAGGTCCTCTCCGACCTCGACCCCGACTCGACCGCCTTCACCGAGTTCGACAACATCGACAAGGCACCCGAGGAGCGGGAGCGGGGTATCACGATCAACGTGGCCCACGTCGAGTACGAGACCCCCAACCGGCACTACGCCCACGTCGACATGCCGGGCCACGCCGACTACATCAAGAACATGATCACGGGCGCCGCCCAGGTCGATGGTGCCATCCTGGTCGTGTCGGCTGCCGATGGCCCCATGCCGCAGACACGTGAGCACGTGCTGCTGGCCCGCCAGGTCGGCGTTCCCAAGATCATCGTTGCGCTCAACAAGTGCGACATGGTCGATGACGAGGAACTCCTCGAGTTGGTCGAACTCGAGGTGCGTGAACTCCTCGACGAGTACAACTTCCCGGGCGACGACACCCCGATCTGTCGGGTCTCGGCGCTCAACGCCCTCGATGGTGACGCCGACGCAGCCGCAGCGGTCGTCGACCTGATGGCTCAGGTCGACGAATACATCCCGGAGCCGGAGCGCGATGTCGACAAGCCATTCCTGATGCCCATCGAGGACGTCTTCACGATCACCGGTCGCGGCACCGTCGTCACCGGCCGGGTCGAGCAGGGCATCGTCAACACCGGTGACAACATCGAGATCATCGGCATCA
>JASLOY010000695.1 GCA_030745255.1 Vicinamibacterales bacterium | reverse complement strand
GGGAATGTGAGCCGCTCAAAGCGGCTTTGACGGGTCCGCTTTGCGGACCCTTGAACCCCCTAAAGGGGGTCGGGTCTACAGCAGACCCAGTTGATCAATCCTTCGATCCTCAGACTCTTGATGCCGGATGTAGTCGCGGATCTTCGCTTCGTCTCGGCCCACTGTCGACACGAAGTAGCCTCGTGCCCAGAAGTGCTGTCCCACGAAGTTCCGCTTTCGTTCGGCGTAGGTCCGCGCGATATGAATCGCGCTCTTCCCCTTGATGAACCCGATCACCTTCGAAACCGCGTACTTCGGTGGTATCTCGATCAGCATGTGCACGTGATCGGGCATCACGTGCCCTTCCTCAATCCGACTCTCCTTCTGCTCCGCCAACCGCCGGAACACATTGCCGAGATCTGCTCTTATCTGTCCGAAAATCGCCTTCCTGCGGTACTTCGGGATGAAGACGACGTGATACTGACACTCCCAACGGCTATGCCGTAAACTCTTCGCTTGACTCAAAGGGACTCCCTTTCGTGATGCTTTGCCGGCTCACGGAAGGGAGTTTTCCTTATCGACTGGTGGAACTGTCAAACTTGGGCTGCCGCCCCGGCAGAGCCGGGGGGTCTCCCGGTTGGTCTAGCGGCCTCCCACAGTCCGAAGCTCGGCCAAGCGCTAGGCCGAGCCGCGGAACTCTCATTCGAGGGCCAGGTCATCATCGAACGCTTCGTCGAAGGCGTCGAATTCGGCGGTGATGCTTGGATTCAGGACGGCCGCATCGAGGCACTCTTCGTGACCCGCAAGGACATGCAGGGCACGATCGTCCGTGGACATCTGCGGCCGGCCGGCCTGTCGAGCGTGCACCACGAGGCGCTCGCGGACACGCTCGAACGACACGTACGCCAC
>JASLOY010000694.1 GCA_030745255.1 Vicinamibacterales bacterium | reverse complement strand
AACGGCAACCGGAACCACCTGGTCGCCAGCCGCACCAGCAGAAGCCACCGCTGCACACACGGCGTCTGCATCTGTGTTCGCCCTGACCCGGAGGAACAGGTGAATGACACAGAGGCCATCAGAGGGGGAGACTGGTTCGGTCATTGCAGCGGATTCTAGGTAGCGCCGAGCCCACCCGGTACCCCGGAAACCTCAGGAACCGGTTCAGTCCCCCGTGTAGAGGTTCAGGCGTCGGCCCCTTGCGAAGCCGCCCAGCTGGAATCCTGCTGTCCGGGCGGTCTCCACAGCCAGGGATGAAGGGGCGCTGACGGCGACGAGGGCTGCAAACCCGGCGGCCCACGCCTTCTGCGCAATCTCAAAGGAAGCACGTCCGCTCACCCAGAGGCCGAGGTCCGTGACAGGTAGGAGCCCGTTGAGGTGGAGGTGGCCGACAACCTTGTCGACTGCGTTGTGGCGGCCGATGTCCTCGCGTGCCACCACCGGCTCGCCGGAGCGGTCAAATGCGACCGCCGAGTGAACGGCTCCGGTTGCGCCGAACAGCGGCTGCCCAGCACCGATTCGGTCGGACAGTCCGGAAAGGATGTCGAGGTCGAACGGCTCGACCTCGAGGGGTGCCAGACGTTCGGAGAGTTCCTCAAGTGCCAGGGATCCGCACAGGCCACACGATGACGAGGCCGGACCGATGCGTGGCGTGGGCTCCGGTGCGAGGCCGCCGGTCTCGACCGTTACGTCGTTGAACTCCGACTCCGCCACCGACCCGTCACCGCAGTAGCGCACACCCCTTACCGGGACTCCGGCCAGCACACCGTCTGTCACGCAGAATCCGACCGCAAGGTCGAAGTCGTCGCCGGTATTATGGTTTGTGGTTGGTTTTTGGTTTGAGTGTTAAAGGAT
>JASLOY010000693.1:551-897 GCA_030745255.1 Vicinamibacterales bacterium | reverse complement strand
CGGATGTTGGCTGACCCGAAGGCTAGGGCGCTGGGGGAGAACTTCGGGGGGCAGTGGTTGCAGCTACGCAACGTTGCAGACTGGGCGCCGGACCCGGAGCGATTCGAGCAGTTCGACGAGGCGCTGCGCTACGCCTTCCAGCGGGAGACCGAGCTGTTTCTCGAGTCTCTGATCCGCGAGGATCGCAGCGTGCTGGAGCTGATCGACGCTGACTACACGTTTCTGAACGAACGCCTGGCCCGCTTCTACGGTATCGACGGCGTGGCGGGAGGCTACTTCCGGCGCGTGCCGCTCGATGGTACCGAGCGGGGCGGCATCCTGACGCACGGCAGCGTGCTGATGGTGA
>JASLOY010000693.1:0-541 GCA_030745255.1 Vicinamibacterales bacterium | reverse complement strand
ATACCTACGTGAACGAGCGGCTGGCCCGCCACTACGGTATTCCGAACGTCTATGGCAGCCGCTTCCGCCGCATGCAGTGGAACGACGACCGACGACGGGGCCTGCTCGGGCAGGGGAGCATCCTGACGGTGACGTCGCTGGCAACCCGGACCTCGCCCGTGGTGCGCGGCAAGTGGGTGCTCGAAAATCTGCTTGGCGCACCGCCCCCTCCCCCGCCGCCCAACGTGCCGGCACTGTCGGACACCGCGGAGACATCGGCCGGGAGCTTGCGCGAGGCGCTCGAGGCGCATCGCGCCAATCCGGCGTGCGCCGTCTGCCACTCGAGACTCGATCCCTTGGGCTTTGCGCTGGAAAATTTTGACGCCGTGGGCGCCTATCGCATCGAGGACGACGGTGTGCCGGTGGAGGCGTCGGGAGCGCTGCCGGACGGCACGGCGGTGAATGGTTCGCGGGGCTTGCGCGATGTCTTGCTGTCGCGCCGGCAGGAGTTCGTGGAGACGCTGGCCGATCGGCTGCTGACCTACGCGCTGGGCCGTGGCCT
>JASLOY010000692.1:568-900 GCA_030745255.1 Vicinamibacterales bacterium | reverse complement strand
GACCGGGAACCATGTTGGGATATGGCCGCGTGAACCAGACCGAGCCGTCGAAGGGGTTCGGAATGATCCCATAGCCGAAGCCGAATATGCGCTTGTCTTTGGTCGGATCGACGGGCTGACCCGGCTCCACGTATTCGCCAATTTTGCCGTCACCGTTGGTGTCGAGGATCGTCGGGCACCAGGCTTGTGAGGCACGTTCGTCGCCGGTCTCATCGTACTTCTTGGTGTCCACCCAGCCGACCACATTCATGTCGCCGCTCAGGTAAAGGGTGTCGTTTTCGTCCTCGGCGAATTGCAGGTGGTGCGTGCCGAAGCAGGTATCGACCAAAGTG
>JASLOY010000692.1:0-558 GCA_030745255.1 Vicinamibacterales bacterium | reverse complement strand
AAGTGAACTCCTCCGTCTCTACGTCAAAGAACGACAGTTGCCGGCCGCTGCCCGGAATGGGATAGCGTTTGACTGACGGATGATCCGAATCCATGCACCAATCCGGATTCTTGCCGGGACGAATGGTCGAAGTCATCCAGACTCGGTTCTTGTCGTCCATCATCGGGTTGTGCGGATTGGACGGGCCGCCGCCCGCATAGGATGTGGATCTCTCTTCACCGGTTGTAGATACCCTTCGCGGAATGGGGAGTTCACGGGACTCATGGGTAACCGGATTGGTTATCATAAGCCTGCCTTGACCTTGCGCGACGCCGAAGAGCTGACCGTTGGGATACATGGTTGGTGTGCGCTTGTCGGTGGTGACGTTGTCATGCACGAAGCCGGCAGGATTCGACCAACCCCACTGGGTGAGGACGATGTTCTGCTCGACCCCGTCGGGACGCGGTGGTGCCACCGGGACCTCGCCTGCCATGATGCGGTCGGTCCAACTGGTTAGCACGTCGAGTGCGCTCTCTCGTCCCAGTTGGCTCGTCGGACCATTCATCATGTTGTTGCCCA
>JASLOY010000691.1 GCA_030745255.1 Vicinamibacterales bacterium | reverse complement strand
ACGGTGGTGGTGGCGAGTGGAGTGGTGCTGCCTTTGATCCGGATACCTCATGGCTCTATATCCCATCGACCACCCGGGCCAGCGTACTCACCCTCTTTGAGATGGACCCCGAAAAGACTGAGTTTCGGTATGTGCGCGGAGGAAATAGAATGCTGCGTGGCCCACAAAGGTTGCCTTTAACCAAGCCACCCTATAGTCGTCTCAGTGCCATCAATCTGGATACCGGCGACTTCGAGTGGGTCGTGCCAAACGGCAACGGCATCCGCCAGCGGATCATCGATATGGGATTCAAAGATCCAGGGCCAGTGGGTGTCTTCGGGCATACGCCGCCGTTATTGACCAAATCCCTGCTCATGCTGCTCCAATTCGATGATAACAAGCCACTACTGCGAGCCCGTGACAAGAAGACCGGTGATCTCATTGCTGACGTCGAGTTGCCCATGCGCGGAACGGGTGCGCCGATGACCTACATGGTCGACGGCAAGCAGTACATTTCGTTCGCGGCGATGGCAGGCGCCAAAGATGCCAAACTGATAACGATGGCGTTGCCCTGAGTGATGTAACTGTTGCATCAAGGGTTCTTAAACAGGTGTAGTGATGCACGGTAAGGCACTTGGGTAGGGAAACAGACACCGCCAAACGAGCACTGGCGCTTTACGGAGTGAAGGGTAATCTTCGCCGTGTGGCCTCTGGTCTTGACAATACATACCGCGTGGTAGGGGTGGATCAAAGGCTGTTTGCCTTGCGTGTTTCGAGTGGCATATCGATACGTAATAAGTCTGCTTTTCACATCGAGGCGTCATGGATGGTGTCGTTGCGGGACGAATCTGATGTCAGAGCACCCAAGCCGCAGCACACGAGAGATGGCAAGCTGGTTGGCGAAGTCCAACACGCCGACGGAGAA
>JASLOY010000690.1 GCA_030745255.1 Vicinamibacterales bacterium | reverse complement strand
ACTGTTTGTGGCGCTGAGCGGGTCGCCCCCGGCGCCGCCTGGCGTAGACGAGGACACACTACCGCCGCCGGACCGATCGGCCGACGGTATCGGGGTTGTGGATCTGACCGAACAGCGGGTCGTGAAGGTGCTCGACGCCGGCACCGACCCAGAGCAGGTGGCGGTCAGCCCGGACGGCACTCGGATCTTCGCGGCCAACGAAGACGCGGCGCTGGCAACCATTGTCGAGATTGCGAGCGGCAAGATCGTCGCCGAGCTGCCGGTAGGGGGCGAACCGGAAGGGGTCAGCCTGAGTCCAGACGGCCGCTTCGTCTACGTCACATCAGAGAACGACAGCCAGGTCTCGGTCATCGACACGGCGGGGCTAGAAGTAGTCGCCGTGTTCGACGTCGGCGCCCGACCACGCTCGTCGGCGTTCTCGCCCGACAGCACACGCGCGTACGTCACCGCCGAGAACGGCGGCACGGTCTCGGTGGTCGACACGGCCACGCACGCCGTCATCGACACGATTGAGTTAACCGGCGAGAGCGTGCGCCCAATGGGCGTGGTCGTCTCGCCTGACGGGATGCGGCTCTACGTGACGACGGGTCGGGGTGGGACAGTGGCCGCCATTGATCTTGTCTCGGGCAAGGGGATCGCTTCGGTCGAGGTCGGCATGCGACCCTGGGGCATCGCACTGACCGCGGACGGACAGTATCTCTACGTCGCCAACGGACCGTCGAACGACGTCTCGGTCGTCGAGACGGACACGCTTATGGTCGTCGCCACGATCTCCGCGGGCGAGCGCCCGTGGGGCGTCGCCATTGTCGAATGACCTGAAGACAGACCGTCACACATCAAGCATCGAACATCAATCACGGCTTCACCAGTGAGCCATCCATGCCCCGTACCGTCGTCCAATCGGATACTCGATGATCTTC
>JASLOY010000068.1:6443-11127 GCA_030745255.1 Vicinamibacterales bacterium | reverse complement strand
CCGCTGGGGAGTTGAAGACCTCCATGAACTTGCCCAGGTCTGCCGGTTCGGCGCAGATCGCGACTTCGTTCCCTTTGTTGATCGCGATACCGATAGGGGTCGTGACGGTCTGACTTCGAAAGAGGGCGCCGTGGCTTCGCAGACCCGCTTCCCATTTCCCTGCATCTTCAACGTTGACCGTGACGACTATCTTCGGCATCTCGAGTCCCCCTGAGTCGAACGAATCCGGGGCTCACGGCACGGCGGGAAACCGCGGTGAACGCCATGGCCTTTGAAGCGCAAGAACCGAGCCATGTCACGCGCAAGCGGTCAGCGACACCACGTCTGAGGCGTGAGCCCTCCGCCAGGCGAGCCGGCGGGGCAGGCAGGGGGGCTTATTCAACAGGCTCGCGGGGAAAACTCCGCGTCGCAACGCTCGCCTGGTCGGATGTCAGGCGCAGCTTCGCTCGACGCCAACGGTTGCCCGCGATCGGAGGCGCAAACGACCAGGCCCCGTGGCACGTCGATTGCGTCTTTAGTCGGTGCGGGTGTCGTGAGACCACGGCCGCGGGGCACTGAACGATGCCCTTCACGGGGCGTGCGGCAAAGGTGCCGACGAGGCGCCCCGTCAACACAGCGCGGGGCCTATGACCCAGAATCGATTCTCTGGCTTCAAGCCGATCCGCCGAGACCGACTCATCCAGGAACGGCGGCACGACACGTACAAGTCGGCACGCAAGCTGGAGGAGCCGACCGTTTGTCCCACCTGCACGGCAGTATACCGGCGCGGGATGTGGCGCTGGGAGCCTAGTTTCCCAGACGCCAGTCATCACACCTGCCCAGCGTGCCATCGGCTGGCCGACAACTACCCCGCTGGCTTCGTATCCCTGCGAGGCGACTTCCTGCCGCCGCACAAGGCCGAAATCGTCAATCTGGTGAAGCACGAGGAGTCGCTGGAGCGTTCCGAACGCGCGCTCGCGCGCATCATGAAGATAGAGGACCGGGATGCGGACGTCCTGATCACCACGACCGACATCCACCTCGCGCGACGTGTTGGTGAAGCGGTCCACCGCGCGTACGCCGGCGAGCTCGACTATCACTATGAGGACAGCGAAAATCGGCTGCGGGTCGACTGGATCAGGAACGTCTGAGCTCTGACGAGGGACGCGTGCTCCGAGCGCGGGCGGTTGCCAAATGGGATGCGGTGACTTGCACCGAATGTGCCGTTGCGCCTTGTTCATCACCAACCTCCTGATTCTGGACGGATAGGGTCACAGAATGTGTCCAGCGAGGTCGGAAATTTCTGCAGCCTACGGTGAGCCGTTTTCGACCTGGGTCACACACTAATGTGATGGAGGTCGAACACGATGAGCAACTCACGCTTTCGCTGGTTCGGTGGGTTCGCATGCGCAGTGGCGTTGGGCTCGACAGTTGCGGCTGCTCAGGAACGCCCAAATCGCGTCACGGTCGCTGTCAACATGGCCGTGGGGTCGTTCTGGGGCGAGGAAAGCCACCTCGGCGAAGGGCCGATCCTTGGTATCGCTGTATGGTTCCAGCCGTGGGAGCGGTGGGGGGTCGAATTCGACACGCGACGGTATACATTCGAGCGACGGTTCGATAGCGGCGTCGTCTTCGCTGGCGAGGGCATGGAGTTCGCCGGCCGCGTCACGTATTACTTGCGGGGTGCCGGTGCACGCCCATTTGTCAGTGGAGGGATTGGCGTCCTTCGTTCGGAGCGCGAGAGCCGTTTCCCAATCGACGCCCCGCTCTCGACAGGGAACTTCGCGCCCGGCCGTCCTCCCATTATCGGGGAGCAGGTGTTCCGCTCCACAGGCACCAATGCTGGTCTGAGTGTCGGCGGGGGGGTGGATGTTCCACTTGGAGCACACTGGTCGCTTCGACCCGAGGCGCGATCGCTGTGGGGCGCCGGCAGTGTCCTCTCGCCGCTGGATCTGGGGGCCAGCCTGGCACTCGGCTGGTAGTCACGCCGGCGTGTGATGTTGGTGCATGCATTGCCAGGCCTGAGGGATCGGCGCCCAGCATGGCGACAAGGGCCAGCCCCGTAACGTAGTCTGAGGTCACCCACGACGGTATGCGTTCTGCCAACCAGATCAGGGCACGTTTCTCACACGAGGCCAGCAGGCTCCCGTGGTCACGCGTGTGGAGCTGAGCGAGGGTATCCGGCATGTCACATTCCCTTCTCACTGGGACTGTGACAACGGCCTCCGGATTGGCTCGCCGACGATGACGGTCTCCCTCAGGGCTGGTGGCGCCGGTCCTGTGGGGGGCGGGCCTGGATGCTCTGGAACGCGGGTCGAGTCGTGGCTGGCTCGATGATGAGGAACGCCAGGAAACTGACGGTGCTGACCGAGACGATTAGGGTCGCCATCGCCGCATGATCATCGGCAATCACCTCTGATGCCGATAACAGCAGCAGCACAAAGAGCCAGTCCGCCGTGCGTATCCACGGGAGCGTCTGACTCCTCTGGGCAAAAATCTCGGCCCGATTGAATCGCAGCGTGAACCAGATCCGTAGCCTGAATACTCCGTGCGGCGTGTTCGCGCCCGACATAGCGGCGCGCCAGTCGCCGCAGCTCGTCATAGACGACCGGGATGAGCTCGGAGACCGCGTTCTGATCGCCCGAGCCGACCCGGTCGACCAGCTGGCTGACAGCGGCCGCCGAGCGCGGCGACATGACGACTTCAGTATCCATCGATTCGGGCGGTGGGCGGTCGGCTGATCACACACTGACGCCAGCCGCGTGGCTATGAAACCACGAGGCTACCGCGCCGCCTCCCGACGGTGCAAGACTGCGACCGGAGTTGGCCCCGGCGTAACCAGCCGGTCATCAAGCACGGCCCACGGTCGGCGGGGTCTCACCGCGATACCGCGCAATCAAGACGGTGATGTCGTCGCTCTGCTGCTCACCGACGGTAAACTTTCGAACCGCGGCCAAGAGCTCCTGAACCAGCTGGCTAGGCTCCAGGTCGCTCGGGAGCGCGTCCACGCACTCGACGATCCGGTCGACGCCGAACCCAGCGCCCTCCGCATTCAACGCTTCCGACACCCCGTCGCTAAACGTGATTACGGTGTCGCCCGGGCTCAGCGTGACGACCTCCTGCTCGTATGTCGCCTCACTGAACGGGCCAACGATGAGACCGCCGGTTGAGAGCCGTCGCACGCCGTTCTCGCCGACGAGCAGCGGTGGATTGTGACCGGCATTGCAGTACGTGAGTCTGCCGTCCGGCGACAGGACGCCATAGAATACGGCGACGAATCTGGCCTGCAATGTCTTCTTCACCATCGCGGAGTTGATGGCGGCCATCGTCACGGCCGGTGCGTCGCACGCCAGGCATGAGAAGATCTCCTGGACGCGCGCCCCCAGCAAGGCAGCCGCCGCACCCTTGCCGGCCACGTCGCCCACCGCGAATCCGAAGCTACCGGGCAAGTCGAGGTAATCGAAGAAGTCGCCGCCAATAGAACGACACGGCGCCATCTCGGCCGAAGCCGAGAAGTAGTCGTGCCGTGGCGCCGCCATCGGCAGCAGCCCCTGCTGAAATTCGTGGGCTGTGCGCAGGTCTCGCTCGAGTCGTGCCTTCCCTTGAATCTCGCTGTAGAGTCGATTGTTCTCGATTGCAAACGCCGCTTCCGCCGCCAAGGTCTGGAGACCGAGCTGGGTCTCCTGCGAGCTGGGCGATCCCTCTTCCGGACCGTCCAGATACAACACGCCCACCGGAGGCACGTCGTCGACTTCGGCCGCACGCTCGGCATAGCGAGGCAGCATCAACGGGACGCAGTGGACAGACCGAATGGGCAACTGCCCGGTCCGCTCGTGCTCCTGGGCGATGCTCTCGTCGTGCAGGTCGGAGATGAATTGCGGCTTGCCGGTGGCGAACACTTGCTCGGGAATCTTCCGGCTGGTCTGGAAGTCTTCGCCCGATAACGTGACCTGCTGGGCCCCACGCCCGAGCGTGAACTTCAGCCCGCCCACGGGGTCGGGCAGCATGATGAAGCCCCGTTCAGCCCCGCTCAGCGTGATCGCGAAGTCGATCACCATGGCGAGCAGCTGGTCGAGCACCTTGGCGGTGCCCAAGGCACCGAGCCAATCGAGTAGCGTGGCCGCCTGGCGCAAGCTGCGAACGCCCGCGGTTGTCGCCCGGCTGACCGGGTCTGGGGCTTCCCCGATCAGAAACTGGAGGTCCGCGTGGCGGCCTATCCGGATTCGATCGCCGTGACTGAGTGCATGTTCGACCACGCTCTTGTCGTTGACGAACGTGCCGCCGTGCGAGCCAACGTCGCGGAGAATGTAGCGTTCCCCTTCTTTGGCGATCTCGGCGTGCCGCCGCGAAATCTCGCCGCCTTCGAGCAAGACCACGTTGCTCTCGGCGCGCCCGATCGTGAGCGGGTCGTCCTCGACCGGCACGACCTGAACCCGGCCCATCGCGTCGGAGACCTCAACTCGCGGACCTTGCATGTCACTCCCCTCATGCCAAGTCGCTCGCCTCGTAGATGCTCGGGGGCTACCCGTGCAGCGTGTCGCCCACGGGGTGGGGCCGGTCACGCTGACGGGGCGGGGCGGCGGTGTCGAGGAGCTCTATCGTCTGCTATGGACCCACCGCGTACTTCGTGAACGCTCCGCCTGCAAAGCGGAGCGAGTTGGGTCCCTCAGCGGCGAACACGTTGCCGTCCGCGTCGACCGCGACA
>JASLOY010000068.1:0-6433 GCA_030745255.1 Vicinamibacterales bacterium | reverse complement strand
TCACGCGGTCCTCGTCCACGTGCCCGATACGCACGCCGTTCACCCAGTTCGGATGGCTGGTCGCGCTCGACTCGGAGTCGATCGCGTAGAGCATGTCGTCCGGGGTGATGAAGATGCCGCTGATTCGTCCGTACGAGTAGCGGGAATCGAGATAGTTGCCGTCCTGGTCGAAGATCTCGAGGCGGTGATTGCCGCGATCGGCGACCCAGAGACGCCCCTGCGAATCGAACTCCAACGCGTGAGGCGTGCGGAACTCGCCGTGCAGGGTCCCGATCTGTCCCCATTCCTTGATGAACGTCCCGTCGGGCGAGAACTTCATGATGCGACCGGTCTGACCCGACTCACGTCCGTCGGCCATCGCCCGTCCGGTGGTCATGCCCTGGCCGCCGTGCCCGTCCGCGACATAGATGCTGCCGTCCGGCCCGGTGATCACGTCGTTCGGCTGGTTGAAGTGGTCCGAGTCGTTCCCCGCCTGGCCAGCCGTGCCAAGGCTCATCAGCAGCTCGCCCGTGGAGCTGAACTTGTGGACCTGATGCCCTTTGGTCCCTTCCTGGTTCACCGCGAAGTCGGTCACCCAGACGTTGCTGTCGGCATCCACGTGGATACCGTGCGGCGTGACCATGACGCCTCCGCCAAAGTTCTCCAGCACTTCCCCGGTATTGCGGTCGAACTTGAAGATCGGGTCGACCGGGTTGGAGTCGCAGGTGATTGGCGCTCCGGCGCCGAAGGAACCGGCGCCACAGCGCTCATAGGCCCAGAGCTGGCCATCGTTCGGGTCGATGTCGACGCCGGCGGTCGAGCCCCACTCTCGGCCTTCGGGCAGGTTGCCCCAGTTTGCCATCACGGTCGAGGCCGGATTCGGCAGACCCTCACCCGTGATCGTGTTACCCGGCGCCATGGCCGGTGCGGCAGCCGTCGCGGCCGGTGTCTCGGGCTCGGCGGCGCACGCGCCAAGAACAAGGGCACCGCAGGCCAACAACGTGAACATCAAGAATCGTGACGATGACATGGCATCTCTCCCATCGAACAGGGGTTCAGTGAGCCCGTGTTTTCGGCCCCACCGCCCTACCGCTATACTCACCTTCGGCTGACGGTCGGATGATAGCGCGAAACGGGGCTCAATCCGAAGCGCCGCGTACTGCTCGACGTAGGCGCGTGCCGAACCCCACCTTGCGTTCGAGCGTTCGGGCGTCTACTGTGGTGATGCAGGACGTCAGGAACGACGCGTGGTGGCGGTATCCAGGAGACTGCAGATGCTCAAGAAAAGCTTCGCGGCATTCATCACTCTGGCTGTCGTGCTCGCGCTCGCACCCCAGCCGGTCATGGCGCAGGCTGGCGGAGGGATGCCGATGCGGACACCGGATGGCCAGCCGGATGTCTCCGGCATCTTCACCTTCCGCACGCTGACGCCGCTCGAGCGTCCCACCCAGTTCGAGGGACGAGAGAGCCTGACAGCAGAGGAGGCCGCGGCGTTCGAGGCGTCGGAGCGAACCCGTCAGAACCGTGACCTGTTCGACCCCGAGACAGGAGCGCCGAACGCGGGATACCAGTCGCGTGCCGAGGGCGGCGTGCTGTCGTACAACGAGTTCTGGTACGAGCGCGGCGTCGAGCTGACCTCCGACAAGCGGACGTCACTGATCGTCGACCCGCCCAATGGACGGCGCCCACCGCGGACAGAAGCCGCCCGCATGGCCGCTCAGGAGAGACGAGCCTATACGGAAGTGCACCGCTACGATTCGTATGAGAACCGGACCATGTCCGACCGCTGCCTCGGGACCTCTCTCGCGGGTCCGCCGATGCGGTCCGGCGCGTACAACAACAACGTGATGATCTTCCAGACAGCCGAGCACGTGGTGATTCAGAACGAGATGGCGAACCAAGCGCGGGTCATCCCGCTCAAGGACAGGGCGAAGCCCCCGTTCGCGCAGCTCAAAGGCGTGTCACGCGGGCACTGGGACGGGGAGACGCTGGTCATCGAGACGACCCAGTTCCGCAGCGACAGCGCGTTGACCGGCCCGAACATGCACCTGATTGAACGCCTGACGCGACTCGATCCCGACACCGTCGCCTACGAGTACACCGTCACGGACCCCACGGTGTACACCGCACCCTATACGGTCATGATGCCGTTACGGCGCACCGACGGACCGATCTTCGAGTACGCGTGTCACGAGGGGAACATCGGTCTCTATGGCATTCTTGCCGGAGCGCGCGAGCTCGAACGACAGGGTCGCCCGCTGCGTCGCTAGTGCTGTGTCAATGCTCCCTTTCGTCCGGCTAGGGTACGTCCTCTGTATAACCGGTCTCTGCGTCGTTTCGCTGCAGGCCGGAACCGCGGCCGGCCGCCGGCAGCCGGGGGAATCGAGTGTCGAGGCGGGACGGAGCACGTTCGAGGACCGCTGTGCCACCTGTCACCAGTTCGAGGGGCGGGTACGCGAAGCGCCCCCTCTGGCCGGTTCTGACTGGGTCACGGGCCCGGAGAGCCGACTCATCAGGATCGTCTTGCACGGTGTCCGGGGAGAGATGGAGGTTGCCGGCAGAACCTACAATCGGGAGATGCCGGGGTTCGGACCGGTCCTGTCGGACGAGGAGATTGCCGCGGTCCTGTCCTTTGTGCGCAAACGCTTTGGAGGCCTCACGACTCCGATCCGACCGCCGACGGTCGCCGCCATCCGCGCCGCGCACGAGGGTCGTGCGAGCTACTGGTCCGTCGACGAGCTGCTCGACATCCGGTGACCGGCGGCTCGCGCTATTTCCGTCCGAGCCCGAACTCGTTCCCCATCGCCACAACTTTGCCGTCGCGGAAGTGCACTTCGATATATTTCGAGCCGCTAACCGGTCTGCCGTTTTCATCCTTCAGCGTCGCCACGAGCTCTTTGGTCTCGGCATTGAACACGTCTGGGGTGTGACTCCACGCATACCGGCCATCGAGGCTGAACGTCACCCACCCGTGCCCGCCCTGTGACAGGTCGAGCTCTCCCTTGAGCACCGGCGGCATCTTCGTGGCGTCGAAGACGAACAGCTTCCGGCTCTCCTGATCGCTAATCCACAGCTCTTCTTCGTCGGGCGTGAGCGCGGCGCCATGCGTGCGGTGGGTAATCCGCTCATCGTCGCCCCCCACGAACACGCGATGCACGGCCTCACCCTTTTCCAGGTCGACGACGTCAAAGCCGACGTGATTACCGAGGCACACATACGCATACCGATTCGCGCTGTCGACGGTGAAGGGAAAGACGCCGTTCCCTCCGGTTTCGCCGACGTCCGTGATGTGGTGAATCACGCGTTCGTCTTCCGTATCGAGCATTGTCAGCATCAGCTGGGTGCCGACATAGAGATACCGCCCGTCGAGGCTCACGATGCTGTTGTGCGCGGCCTGCCCGATCTCGACCCGCTTGATGAGCTCACCGCTCTCCGCGTCGACGACCAGCACACCGCCGTCGTCCCCGGCATGCCACCAGCCCGTGGGCACATAGACCTTCTTGCCATCCATCGTGACCGACGAACGATCGCTACCGGCGTCATACGTTTGGTCCCAGACCACCTGCTCTGTCTCCAGGTCGAACGCGCCGAGGCGACGATTCGACGTGGAGTAATAGAGGCTGTGCGTCGCGAGGCTCCCGGTCAGGCCACGAATGCCCTCCTCGAAGATCGGGATGTCGATCCGACGCACGAGCTTGTGCCCATCATCGATGTCGAAGACCAGGATGCCGTTGCCCTCGGCGCGTCCTTCCTCTTGCGCGGCATCGGGTGTACTGAGATAGAGATAGCGCTTCGTCTCGGATTGGGCCGACGCAAGTGTGGCGACCGAGAGGACAATCGTGATGATCGAAATGATGGTACGCATGAGTGGCATCGTAGACCGAGCATCGCAAAGCGTCAACGGGGCAGGCACAGAATGTGGCAAAGGGCCTGCAGCGCCGAGAAACCGGCACCCGGTAAGTCGTTGAAGAATGGGGCGCGCCCTGCGGGACCGCTCTCCTATCACTCTGCGCGGAGCGGTGAGACCGCGGGTCGCTTGACGCGGACGCCTGAACCGGTGCAACCGTACACCTTGAGCTTCTGACGCGTCCGAACATCGCTGCACGATGGGACCGCGCGCGGGGGGGGGGCTGGATCGGGGTGTCGGGGGTGACGTGGTCATCCAACATTACCGTTCGGCTCCGCATGCACGCGATGGCGATACAATGGCCGCACACTCCCGCCCGGTCGCGTTAGGCACGGAACAGAAAGGGCATCGCATGAATCGCCGAGACCTGTTGAAGTCGGCCGTGGCAGCCGGTGTTGGTGTCGTGTCCGGCGGGACGCTGGCGGCCGAAGCGGGTGCCGGCGGGCAGAACCGGCCGCGGTCGCCAGCTGGCGGAGACTACGAGACCTTCGACCTGGGGGACTTCCCGCTCCTGTCCGGAGAGGTCCTGCGGTCGGCTTCACTCGCCTACAAGACCCATGGCGAGCTCAACGCCGCCCGCGACAACGTCATCGTGTACCCCACGTGGTATGCCGGGCGCCACACCAGCAACGAAAGCTCGATCGGCGAGGGCCTCGCGCTCGACCCGAGCCGCTATTTCATCGTGGTGCCCGACCAGTTCGGCAACGGGCTCAGCTCGTCGCCGAGCAACAGCCCGGCGCCCCAGGACCGGATGCGGTTCCCGCTGGTCCATCCCTACGACAACGTCCAGGCCCAGCATCGGCTGCTCACCGAGCGCTACGGCATCGACCGCATCAAGCTCGTGGTCGGTTTCTCGATGAGCGGCCAACAGGCCTTCCACTGGGGCGCCCTCTACCCGGATATGGTCGAGCGCATTGCCCCGATCTGCGGCAGCGCACGGACGGCGGTGCACAATTTCGTGTTTCTCGAGGGCATCAAGGCGGCGCTCACGGCCGACTGTGCCTGGGCCGACGGTGAATACACGAGTCCGCCGGTGGCGGGTCTGCGCGCGTTCTCCCGCGTCTATGCCGGATGGTACGCCTCGCAGAGCTTCTTCCGCGAGGGGCTGCACGACAGCGGCAACGGCGTCGAGGGCTTTCTCAGGGGAGCCGAACGGTCGTTCGGCCGCTTCGACGCCAACGATCTGCTCGCCATGCTGGCCACGTGGCAGGCGGCGGACATCGCAGCCCACCCGCGGTTCGGGGGCGACCTGGCCGCCGCGCTGGGGGCCATCCGGGCCCGGGCGGTCGTCATGCCGTCGCGCACCGATCTCTACTTCCCGCCGGAGGACAACGAGATCGAAGTGGCACAGATGCCCAACGCGGAGCTCCGGATCATTCCGAGCATCCGGGGACACCTGGCCGGTGGCGGCGGCGACCCCGAGGACCGGGCCTGGGTCAGCGACCAGCTCGCAGAGCTTCTGGCACGGTGACGCCACGACCGCTCATGACGCATCCCCCAGTTCGCGTCCGACGACGTGGCACGCCCGGCGCGGCGGTGGGCGCGGTCCTGGCGACCGTCCTCGCCGCCGCCTGTGGCGCACCTCGCGAGCCCTCTGCCGGCGCACCGTTCGACGTGTTCGAGCAGACGATTCCCGAGTTGCAGGAGGCGATGGCTTCCGGACTGGTCACCTCCCGCGAACTGGTCCAGCATTACCTGGCTCGTATCGAGGCCTACGACCAGCGGGGCCCGTCGCTGAACGCGATGATCAGCCTCAATCCGGCCGCCAGCAGCGAGGCCGAGGCGCTGGACCGGGAGCGAGCGACCACGGGCCCGCGCGGCCCGCTCCACGGGGTGCCGGTCGTGGTCAAAGACAACTACGACATGGTTGGCCTGCCGACAACCGCCGGTTCGGTGGCGCTGGCCGACTGGTATCCGCCCAATGACGCGTATCAGGTTGCCCGGCTGCAAGAGGCAGGTGCCGTCATCATCGGCAAGACGAACATGCACGAGCTGGCCTACGGCATCGAGACCATCAGCTCGCTGGGGGGCCAGACGCGGAATCCGTACGACCCGACGCGCAACCCAGGGGGATCCAGTGGGGGGACCGGCGCCGCCGTCGCCGCCAGCTTCGCAGCGGCCGGCATGGGTAGCGACACGTGCGGGTCGATACGCATCCCGTCCTTCCATCACGCGCTGGTGGGGTTGCGGGGCACGCGTGGTCTATCAAGTCGCGACGGCATCATCCCGCTCGCGCTCACCCAAGACATGGGCGGACCGCTGACACGAAGCGTCACCGACCTCGCGCTCGTGCTCGACGCCACGGTGGGTCGCGACCCAGCGGACGAGACGACGGAGCTGGGCGCCGGCCACATCCCGCCGACCTACACCGACTTCCTGGAAACGGGTGCCCTCGACGGGGCCCGTATCGGCACCCTCGAGTTCCAGCTGGGTACGACGCCACAGGACCAGCCGGTGCGGCGTGTGGTTCAGGCGGCGCTCGACGCCATGGAAGCCGCCGGCGCGACGGTCGTTCCACTCGAGATTCCGGCGCTGCCCGATCTGCTG
>JASLOY010000689.1 GCA_030745255.1 Vicinamibacterales bacterium | reverse complement strand
CGCCATATGCTCGAACCTCAGGTGCATGTAGTAGATCCCGATGAGCGACGCCTTGACGAGCATGGCGATCACCATGACCACGACGAACAGCAGCCGCGGCAACGGCGCCTGATCGACCAGCAGCATCACCAGTGTCAGAGTGAGCAGGACCGCCCAGACGGTCCAGTAGAGCTTGTAGCCAGGCTGTGCACTCGACGCCGTCATCCCATCCTCCAGGGCTAGATCAGATAGAAGCAGGTGAAGACGAACACCCACACCAGGTCGACGAAGTGCCAGTACAGGCCAGCCAACTCAACGCCCTCGCTCGTCGACAGGCCCTTCGTCCAGCGGACCAGGAGCGACACGAGCACGATCAGCCCCGTGAGCACGTGGGAGCCGTGGAAGCCGGTGATCATGAAGAAGTAGGCGCCGAACAAGGGGTCGCCCCACGGGTTGGACGTGAGCGTCGCGCCCTCGCCGATGATGTGGGTCCACTCGTAGGCCTGCATGCCGAGAAAGACGAGCCCGCCAACAATAGTGAGCCCAACGAACCTGGTGACATCGGCGGTCTTGCCCGCGTGGGCCGCCGCCACGGCACTCGCCATCGTGGCACTGCTCGAGATGAGGACGAAGGTCATCGCAGCGATGAAGGGGATGCTGAACACGCCCGACTGCTCGGGCCAGACCGAGGCCATGGTCCGGCCGTAGCCGGACGCGGCAAGCAGGCCGGCGAAGAGCAGGCCATCGGTGATGATGAAGATCCACATCATCAGCTTACGCCAGCCCATCTCAAACGGGCAGACGCCGCCGGCCCATCGATCCACCGCTCCGTCAGCCACTGTCGTCACCGGCTCTCTCCTCTCTCACGAGCGCATCCGCTCAGACCCACGTCACCAGTGCCAACAGGTAGACCCACGCTCCGGTGAGGAAATGCCAGAACGTGGCGCAGAGGGCGGCCCGGGTATC
>JASLOY010000688.1 GCA_030745255.1 Vicinamibacterales bacterium | reverse complement strand
TCGGCACCCATGTGCTCAAGGTTCAGCTCGGTCATCGACTCCTCGTCGACCAGGTGGACCGTCAACTCGACTGGCCTGGCACCCAGACCCTCCTCGACCAGAACGTGCTCTGCCAGCGCCACCCACCGTGACATGTCGCCGGCGACACCATCAGCGGTCGCCGCTGTCCGCGCGTCGACCACGACACGCGGACGGGGTTCAGGAGGTTCCTCTCTCATCGCGGCCTCACCCGCATCTCACGTGTCGCCCCGGGGATCAAGGTGCCCATCTGCACCGGCCGCCCCATAGGCCTCCACGATGTCCTGGACGATTCTGTGGCGAACCACGTCTCGACTGGTCAGGTACACGAAGTCGAGGCCACTGATGTTGGCGAGGACCGACTCGAGGTCAGCCAACCCACTGCGCCCGCCCGGCACGTCTGTCTGGCTGATATCACCGGTAACGATCACCCGGGAACCGAACCCGAGCCTCGTCAGGAACATCTTCATCTGTTCCGGGGTGGTGTTCTGGGCCTCGTCGAGGATCACGAAGCTGTTGTTTAGGGTGCGGCCGCGCATGAACGCAAGCGGCGCCACCTCGACCTCGCCGCGCTCAAGGAGACGCTGGGCCGTGTCCATGTCAAGCATGTCAAAGAGGGCGTCGTAGAGGGGCCGGAAGTAGGGGTCGACCTTGGCCATCAGGTCACCCGGCAGGAACCCGACCCGCTCTCCGGCCTCTACCAGCGGGCGGGTCAACACGATCCGGTCTACCTGACCAGCCTGGAGTGCCCTTACGGCAAGTGCCACAGCCAACCAACTCTTGCCCGTTCCGGCCGGACCGATCGCGAAGGTGATGATGTTGTCGGTCACTGCCTCGACGTAGCGTTGCTGGCCAGCCGACCGGGGCCGCACAGGTTTCCCACGTGATGTCTTCAGGATCTCGCTGGTCAGCACCTCGGATGGACGCTCATCGGCCT
>JASLOY010000687.1 GCA_030745255.1 Vicinamibacterales bacterium | reverse complement strand
CGCGTTGGCCTTCATCCAGTCGAAGGAGCAGTACTCGACAATCGCATCCCATCGCGACTCGTCGATCGGCATGTCGAGAAACGCGGCGATCCGCCGCGTTTCACCCGGCAGGTCGCGGATCGCCCACCAGACCGGCCACTGAATCTCGTTCATCGTCGCTCCGTCCCCTCCAGGTGCTGATCATGCGCCCACGGCTTCGCGGAGTTGCCGAAGCGCGGCGCCGAATGCCTGGCGGCCCGTCTGCGGATCATAGACGATGGTCGGCATCGGTCGGCACAGCTACTGCTTCGAGATCAAGTAGTCCATCAGCAGGTTCGAGATCGCCCGGATGCCGACCGGTACCGACGCGTCGTCGGCCTGAAAGGTCGGCGTGTGGTGTCCGCCCGATTCGGTACCGGGCCGCACCATGCCGAGGCGGAAGAAGAACCCGGGCACTTCGTTGGCGAAGAACGAGAAGTCCTCCCCGCCCATGACCGGCTCGACGATCTCGACCTGCTCGGCGCCGACGACCCGCTCGAGCGTGGGTGCCATCTGCGCGGTCAACTCGGTGTCGTTGATCGTGGCGGGTGAGCCCCGGTCATATTCCAGTTCGTAGCTGCCGCCACCCGCCGTCGTGATGCCTGCCAGGATCTCGTTCATCCGCCGCTCGATCGTGTCCCGCGCGTCCGGATCGTAAGTCCGGACCGTACCTTCCATCCAGACGTCAGCGGGAATGATATTGAAACGCGTGCCGCCCTGCATCAGGCCGACCGTCACCACGCTCGGCTCGAGCGGTGAGAGATTGCGCGACCGGATCGTCTGAAACGCCGTCACGATCTGCGACGCCATCACGATCGGGTCAATGCTGAGGTGCGGGTAGGCGCCGTGCGCCTGCCGGCCTGTGACCTGGATCTTGAAGTGATCCACGGCCGCCAGCATCGGTCCGGGCCTGAAGCCTAGCCGACCGACCTCCATCG
>JASLOY010000686.1 GCA_030745255.1 Vicinamibacterales bacterium | reverse complement strand
AGCGCGCTCGTCGCCGCGCACCACAACCCGGTCATTCGCACCTTCTATCGGCGCCTGGTGGCGGCCGGCAAACCGAAGAAAGTCGCGCTCACGGCGTGCATGCGGAAGTTGCTCACGATCCTCAACGCCATGCTGCGGACTGAGACCAAGTGGAGCCACCGCGAGATCGCTTGACTTTCAAGACAGTTGCTACCGTCCCGTCGGCACCCGCGCCTCGAGGTCAGGCCGAGACCCGATACACCTCGGTGCCCGGTTTGACTCGCTGATCTACGAGAATACCGACCTCGGTTCCGGAGGATGCGGTCTCCACCGGAGCGTGTTCAACCTGCATCGACGCGACCGTCTGCTGGAAGTCGGCACCGTGGCCGCGAAAGTGCAGCGTGTCACCGATTGAAAGCTTGGCGGTCAGTGACACGATGCCGACTTGTGGCTTGCCAAAGTAGTGCGTGACCGTGCCGACTAGAGTCTCGGCCATTGGCTCACTCCTGCTCTCGCCTGTGACTAGCTGGTGTCGTACCGTCCCGTCGGCACCCGCGCCTGGAGTTCGGTGAACCTCCGCCACGCAGCCTAGAGCTGTCGAATCCGGATGCTTCGAAACCTCACGATCCCGGCGCGGTGCTGGAGTGCGATCGGCCCGCTCGCATACTGGCCGTCCTCGACGTCTGCGGTTGTGATGCCGTTGAGGATGACCGTGAGCTCTTCGCCGCGGGCGGTGATGTCAAACGTGTTCCACTTTCCAGCCGTTGTGACGGCGTGGGCTGGCCCCGTCACGTTCACGATGCTACCTGATCTGCTGTCTGGATTGTCGTGCGTGTCGGCAATGTTGACTTCATAAGAATTGGTGGCCCTAACGTCGTTCGGGTCCGAGCACCGAATGTACACGCCGCTGTTGGAATCATCGCCAATCCAGAATTCCAACGTCAGCTGAAAGTCGCCATAGGACTCTGCCGTCACGAGAAAGCCGGCGTCGCCGTCGCCCT
>JASLOY010000685.1 GCA_030745255.1 Vicinamibacterales bacterium | reverse complement strand
GCGCGGCTTCGCGCACGATTGCGCGCACCGTTGGCGCGTCGAAAGCCTCGACCCCACGTCCGAGCGCGTAGGTCAGCAGCTTGTCGGTGATCGTGATGACCAACTGGTCGGGCGACCGCAGCAAGGCGGCGCGCAGCCCGGCGGGCCCTTCGAACTGGTCCCCGTTGGGCAGCTGGCCAGTCGCGTCGATCGGCAGGTTTGTCTCGCCCAGGCTCCGCCAGCGTCCCACGGCGTCGAAGTTCTCGAGCGCGAACCCGAGCGGGTCCATCTTCGAGTGGCAGCTCGCGCAGACCGGGTTCGCGCGGTGCTGCTCCATCGCCTCCCGCATCGATCGCGGCACGCCGTCTCCGGTGGTCGCCTCGAGCGCCGGCACGTTGGGCGGCGGAGGCGGGGGGGGCGACGACAGCAGATTCTCGAGAATCCACTTGCCGCGGAGCACCGGCGACGTACGGGTGCCATACGACGTCAGCGTCAGGATGCTCCCCTGCCCCAGCAGGCCGCGGCGCGCCTCGTCCTCCAGCTCGACGCGGCGGAAGTGGCTGCCGTAGACATGCGGAATGCCGTAGTGCTTCGCCAGCCGCTCGTTCACGAACGTGTGGCTGGCCGTCAGCAGATCGAGCACGCTCCGGTCGTCGCGCAGGATGCTGTCGATGAACAGCTCGGTCTCGCGGCGGAATGCCTGTCGCAGGTTCTCGTCGAAGTCGGGGAAGAACCCGGTGTCCGGCTCCTTCAGCTCGATGTCCCGGAGATACAGCCACTGCTCGGCAAAGTTGGTGACCAGCGCCTCTGACCGCGGGTCGGCCAGCATGCGTCGCACCTGCTGGTCGAGCACGCCCGGCGCGCCGAGCTCGTCCCGACTCGCCAGGTCGAGCAGCTCGTCGTCCGGGATGCTGGCCCAGAGGAAGAACGACAGGCGCGAGGCGAGCTCGAGATCGGTCACGCGATAGACGTCGCCGGCGGCGACACCCGCCGGGTCCCGTTCGACGCGGAACAGGAA
>JASLOY010000684.1 GCA_030745255.1 Vicinamibacterales bacterium | reverse complement strand
CAGGACGTGCCGCGGTTGTCCGACGGTCGTCCCGATATGAACGGAATCTGGCAAGTGCTGAACGAGGCGAACTACGACCTCGAGCCGCACATCGCCCGCCACTCGCTGCAGATGCGTGAAGGGCCGGTGAACCCGATACCGGCCATTCCCACGCTGCGCATGGGCGCGGTAGGCGCGGTGCCGGGCAGCCTGGGGGTCATCGTCGGCGGCGGCAAGATTCCCTACACCCCGGAGGCGCGCGCGCTCAAGGAAGAGAACATGGCGAACTGGGTCGACCGCTCCCCCGAGGTGAAGTGCTACATGCCGGGGGTGCCGCGAGCGACCTACATGCCGATGCCGTTCCAAATCATCCAGAGCGAGAAGGACGTCTTCATCGCGTATCAGTATGCCGGTGCGGTTCGTGACATCTACATGGACAACCCGGGTCCGTCGCAGGTCGACTCCTGGATGGGATACTCCGTCGGGACCTGGGAGGGTGACACGCTGGTGGTCGACGTGACCGGGTTGCTGGAAGGCAGCTGGTTCGACCGGGCGGGCAGTCACCACAGCAACCAGCTTCACGTGGTGGAGCGTTACACGATGATCGGCCCGAACCACATTCAGTACGAGGCGACCATCGAAGACCCCGAAGTGCTGACCGAGCCGTTCACGATCAGGATGCCCATCTATCGTCGGATCGAGGAGAACGCCCGATTGATGGACTTTCGGTGCGTCGAGTTCGTGGAAGAGTTGCTGTTTGGAGAGTGGCGGCGAACGCCGTTGCCCCGGTAAGGCCGGTAAGGCAGGTCAGGAGAGATTGAAATGCGCAGTCGAATTGCGTTGTGTCTCGGCGTGCTGGGGGTAGTGGGCCTGGCGGTGGCGCCGGTCGCGCTCGCGCAAGGCGACATCCCGCGAACACCGAGCGGGCGCCCGGATCTGTCAGGCACCTACGATGTGTCGACGCTGACGCCGATGCAGCGCCCGAGCGGCCTGGCGGACAAGCAGTTCCTGACCGACGAAGAGGCGGCCGAGATCGCG
>JASLOY010000683.1 GCA_030745255.1 Vicinamibacterales bacterium | reverse complement strand
GCCGTGACCCCACAGCGCCTTGGGTACCGCATCGGTATTGAACGGTGGTTGATACAACTCGGTCATGCAGGTCTTCGGATCGACTCGCACGATGTCGCCGGGCACCGGCAGCCTGCGTGCGAACCACACCGAGCCATCCACTGGATTCGGGATGATGCCGTAGGCGAAACCGCTGGTGCGCTTATCCTTGGTCGGATCGACCGGCTCGTTCGGCTCGACGTACTCGCCGATCTTGCCGTCACCATTGGTGTCGAGGATCGTCGGGCACCAGCCTTGTGAGGCCTGTTCATCGCCCGTCTCGTCGAACTTCTTGGTGTTCAGCCAGCCCAGCACGTTGCTGTCGCCACTCAGCCACAGCGTATCGTCGTCGTCCTCGGCGAACTGCAGGTGGTGAGTGCCGTAGCAGGTGTCGATCAAGGTGAATTTCTCCGTCTTGACGTCGTAGAACGACAACTGTCGGCCGCTGTATGGAATCTGGTAGCGCGCCACCGAGGGATGATCCGAGTTCTCATCCTTACACCAATCCGGGTTGGGAGCCGGACGTATGGTCGAGGTCATCCAGACGCGATTCTTGTCATCCATCATCGGGTTGTGCGGATTGGACGCGTCACCGCCGCCGCCGTAGGAGGCGATGCGCTGGGCTTCCGGTATCGGCACACGCCTCGGAATACGAAGCTCGCGCGACTCATGCTTGACCGGATCGGTTATGACGAGCTTGCCCTGGCCTTGCGCGACGCCGAACAACTCTCCGTCGTATAGGGCCGGCTGGCGCTTGTCCGTCGTGACGTTATCGTGCACGAAGCCGGCAGGGTTGGACCAGCCCCACTGAGTCAGCACCACGTTCTGTTCGACGCCATCCGGTCGTGGCGGCGTAATGGGCACCTCTCCCGCCATGATGCGGTCAGTCCAGTCACTGAACAGATCGAGCGCCCTATCGCGACCCATGCCATCCATCTCGCCGTCCATCCACGAACCGGCTATCTTCAAGCGTGCGTCCCAGGCGTCCCGGGTCGATTCATAGGTATCCCGCATGGGCAGCGAAATCTCA
>JASLOY010000682.1 GCA_030745255.1 Vicinamibacterales bacterium | reverse complement strand
TACCAGACGCCCCAGGCAACAACGACACGCCAGTGACGACCATACCCAGGCCCTAGACCAGCAGCTCAAAAGAGCTTGCGAGTGGGCTGCGGCACACAGTACCCCTCGAGCCCAAGCAGCGCCCGCTTGGTCGGCAACCCTCCGGTGAACCCACCGATCCGACCGCCCTGCGCGATAACGCGATGACAGGGAATGATGATCGGAATCGGGTTACGTCCGAGCGCGCCGCCGACGGCGCGGCTCGCACCGGGTGACCCGATCCGCGCGGCCAGCTCACCATAACTGGAGACCTGGCCAAACCGGATCCTCTGTGTCTCCCGCAGTACCCGCGCCGTAAACGGTGTCACCTGCCGGAGATCCACCTGCAGCGAAAATCGGGTAAGCTCACCCGCGAAATACGCCGTCAGCTCCTCCGTCACGGCGGTCAACCCCGTTTCGTCACGGCGGACCTCCGGGGACCGCCGCAGCAGACGCTCCCGATAGCGGCGCTCGGAAGACTGACCAAACGTGACATCGCAGACGCCCTTGTCTGTCGCCCCGACAAACAGGGTTCCGACAGGTGTCTGGATCTGGCCGAACCGGATCACCGGATGACCGGCCCGGTCGAACGCCGATCGGAGCCGCGCCCTCGCTTGCCGGACGACCGTGGCCTCCGGCTCGGCATCGATGGCGGTGGAGGTATCGGTGTCGTTCATGGCCACGACCTCCAGCATCTCCCGCAGTCTGACCACCTGTCCCCATTTCACTCCGCAGGCGTCGCAACCAGCCGCGTGCCGCTCCATCGCCCTGCCGGTCGACTCACGCAGGTCGCCCGTGACCAGCTGGTCGAGTCGGCTGGCAAACGCGTCGCAGGTCATCGTGTCCTCCTGACTGCTCTCTAGCGAAGCTGCGCCTCGAACCGCAACGAGAGAAAGCGAAGCGCAGCCTCGCTAAAGAAGCTTCCTTCACAGCCCCGCTACGCGGGGGCTAGCAGCCCGTGGTGAAAGTCCCGCGTCGCACCAAAAGCCTGGCGTGGCAATGTCGCGCACGGCCCGCACAAGGCGCAACGAGG
>JASLOY010000681.1:822-1082 GCA_030745255.1 Vicinamibacterales bacterium | reverse complement strand
TCCTCCGTGTCCAAAGCCAATTGCCCAAAGCCCATAGCCGAAGCTTGACCGCCCATCACGGCAGCGCCAGCGCCACCAGCCCCGCCTCGCCGCCGCTTCCGTACGCCGCCACGATGTACTGCTTGCCGCCGGCCATGTAGGTCATCGGCGTCCCGGTGAGCGTGGCGGGCACCTCGACCGCGTGCACGATCTCGCCAGTCGCCTTGTCGAAGGCGTTGAGCGCGGCGGCCTGCTCGCTGCCGCGGCCTCCGCCCAGGCCC
>JASLOY010000681.1:0-812 GCA_030745255.1 Vicinamibacterales bacterium | reverse complement strand
GGGTCCGGCACACCCATCTCGATGAGCCGCTGCCGTGGCCCGTCTCCGAGCGTCACCTGCCAGGTGAGGTCACCGGTCTTCAGGTCGATCGCCGTCAACCGCGAGTAGGGCGGCTTGACCAGCGGCAGCCCCTGCGGGCCGCGCAGCCCGCTACGGCCCCGAATGTATCTGAAGTCAGACCGTTCGGGGTCGGCTTCCTCCAACAGCACCGTGATCGGTGAAGTTCGTGATGGCACATACAGATGGTCGGTGTCGGGATCGAACCCGGCGCCGTACCAGTTGGCGCCGCCGCCCCAGCCGGGCATCTGAATCGTCCCCTTCAGCGATGGGGGATGAAAGAGGTCACCATACTCGTACTGCGACAGGATCTCCTCCGCCTCGGCCCGCAGCTCCGGTGTGAAATCGATCAGATCGTCCACAGCGATGCCCTGCCGCTCGAAGGCTGGCGGTTTGGTGGGAAACGGCTGTGTCGCGGACGCCCGCTCCCCCGGCACCGAGGACTGCGCTACCGGGCGCTCCTCGATCGGCCAGACCGGCTCGCCGGTAACCCGGTCGAACACGTAGGTGAACCCCTGCTTGCTGACCTGCGCCACCGCCTTGATGTCCCGGCCGTCCACCGTGATGTCGACTAAGGTCGGGGCCGCCGGCAGGTCGTAGTCCCACACCGTGTGATGGACAAACTGGAAGTGCCAGACCCGCTCGCCGGTCTCGGCGTCGAGACAGACCAGCGAGTTGGCGAACAGGTTGTCGCCGGGTCGGTGGCCACCGTAGTAGTCGGTGACCGGCGACCCAACCGGCAAGTAGACGTAGCC
>JASLOY010000680.1 GCA_030745255.1 Vicinamibacterales bacterium | reverse complement strand
CCTCATTGAGGTCGATCGCCGTGACTCGTCCCCAGGGCGGCTTGATGAGCGGCAGACCCTGCGAGCCACGAGGGCCACCGCCGAAGCTGCCGACGTAACGCAGATCGGACCGCGATTGATCGGGTTGACTCAGCGGGCCTCCGCCGAGATTGGTCGACGAGGGCACGTAGAGAATCTGGGTCTCGGGGTCGAGCGCCGCGCCCGGCCAGTTGGCGCCACCACCCGATCCAGGAAGATACAACGTCGCCCTGTTGCCTGGAGCGGGCAGGCTGGGCGGTGTGAACATCGGCCCGAGGCGGTACTCCGCAACGATCTCCCGCGCTTCGGCTGCGATCTCGGGGGTGAAGTCGACAAGATCGTCGAGACTCACTCCCTGGCGGTCGAAGGGCGGCGGCTTGGTGGGAAAGGGCTGGGTGGGTGAGGAGCGCTCCCCCGGTACATCACTTTGCGGCACCGCCCGCTCCTCGATCGGCCACACCGGCTCGCCGGTGACCCGGTCGAGGACGTACGTGAAGGCCTGTTTGGAGACCTGGGCAAGGGCCTTGATCTCTCGACCATCGACGGTGATGTCGGCAAGGATCGGGTTGGTCGGCAAGTCGTAGTCCCAGAGGCCGTGGTGCACAGTCTGGAAGTGCCAGACCCTCTCTCCCGTATCGGCGTCGAGACTCACAATCGATTCCGCATAGAGATTGTCGCCCAGGCGATGGCCGCCGTAGAAGTCGTTGGTGGGGGTCGCGATGGGCAAGTAGACGTAGCCTAGCTCGTCGTCGACTGCCATCATGCTCCACACGTTGGTGGCGCCGGAGTATCGCCAGGAGTCGTTCTCCCAGGTCTCGACGCCCGGCTCGCCCTCCTGCGGGATCGTGTGGAAGATCCACTTCATCTCTCCCGTACGCGTGTCGAAGCCGCGCACGTGGCCGGGGGGTGCGGACTGTCGGAGCCCGCTGTCGTGCACAATCGAGCCGACTACCACCGTGTCGCCGGCGATGGCCGGCGGTGAGCTGTGGGTAATGAGGCGCTTGTTGATCCGCCGACCGAACATCTGCTCGCCGCTTTCGGGCAGGAGGTCGACCACGCCGTCCTCACCGAACGTCGCTAC
>JASLOY010000067.1 GCA_030745255.1 Vicinamibacterales bacterium | reverse complement strand
GTCCGCGACCTCCGGTCGATCGGGATACAGCCTGACATCCTGCTGTGTCGCACAGATCGCTTCCTGCCGGCCGAGTTACGCCGAAAGATCGCGCTGTTTTGCGACGTCGACGAAGATGCGGTGATCACCGCCAAGGACGTGTCGAGTATCTACGAAGTCCCGCTGGTCCTGGGCGACGAAGGACTCGACCGCAATATTCTCCGGCGCCTTCAGTTGCCCGACTCGGTCCGGACGATGAGCGAGTGGGAATCGCTGATCGACGGCATTCGGCACCCGACCGACAGGCTCACGATCCACATCGTCGGCAAGTACGTGGGATACGAAGACTCCTACAAGAGTCTGAACGAGGCGTTGTATCACGGCGGCTTCCGGCACCGACTGGGAATCGACATTGAATGGGTTGAGGCCGAGGCCCTCGAGTCCGAAGACGGCGCCCATCTCCTCGATGGCACCGACGGCGTGCTCGTGCCTGGGGGCTTCGGGGATCGCGGCAGTCGCGGAATGATGCGCGCGGCCCGCGTCGCACGCGAGGGCGGAATACCGTATTTCGGCATCTGCTACGGGTTCCAGTGGGCCGCCGTGGAATACGCTCGCAACGTCTGCGGACTCGAGGGCGCCGACTCGACCGAGTGCGATCCGGACGCCGCCCACAAGATCATCTACAAGCTTCGGGAGCTGCTGGGGGTGGACGACCTCGGTGGCACCATGCGGCTCGGCACCTACCCGTGTCAGCTTGCCTCCGGCTCGATCGCCCAGCGCATTTATGGGACCAAGGAGGTGAACGAGCGTCATCGACACCGGTACGAGTTCAACCGCACCTACGAGGACGTGCTCACTGAACACGGGATGGTCATCTCGGGGCAATCCCCGGACGGCAAGTTCGTCGAGACGATCGAACTACCCGACCACCCCTGGTTCGTCGCCGTCCAATTCCATCCGGAGTTCCACTCCAAACCGCTGAATCCGCACCCGCTCTTCGCCGACTTCGTTCGGGCCAGCTACGAGCACAAGGTCGCAACACGGTCCGCCACGGCGTCGGCCGCCACCTAGTGCGCGCGCCCGGTGAAGACGACCGGCGAGCTCCTGCCTTCTGATTTCTGACCTCTGACTTCTGACTTCTAGGACCGACTCGTATCTATAATGGTCGCGTGCCAGGAATTGATGTTTGCGGCGTGCCGATCGGCTCCGGCGCGTCGCTGGTCTTGATCGGGGGACCCTGTGTCATCGAGAGCGAAGCACACGCACTCTCGCTCGGCGGCGCCATCGCCGCAGTGGCCCGACAGCTCGGCGTGCCATACATCTTCAAGGCGTCGTTCGACAAAGCCAACCGCACATCCAGCCAGTCGTTTCGCGGTCCGGGTCTCGACGCCGGGCTGCGAACACTGGCCGCGGTCAAGGCGACGCACGACGTTCCGGTGCTGACCGACGTGCACGAGGTCGGCCAGGTGGGACCGGTCGCCGAGGTCGCCGACGTCCTACAAATTCCGGCGTTCCTGTCACGACAAACCGACCTGATCGTCGCCGCCGCACGCACCGGCTGCGCCGTCAATCTGAAGAAGGGTCAGTTCATGGCGCCTGGCGACATGCGTCACGCGATCGACAAGGTGACGGCCACTGGGAACGACCGCGTGCTCGTCACCGAGCGCGGCGTCAGCTTCGGCTACCACAACCTGGTCGTGGACATCCGCGCATTCCCGCAGCTGCGAGCGCTCGGGGCACCGGTCGTGTTCGACGTGACTCACAGCCTGCAGCTTCCGGGCGGCGGAGACGGCGTGACGGCCGGCCAGGCCGAATACATCGAGCCCCTCGCCGCGGCCGGTGTCGCCGCCGGTGTGGACGCCGTCTTCCTCGAGATTCACGAAGAACCGGCGCGCGCCAAGAGCGACGCGCAGAACGCCCTCCGGCTCGACCGGCTGGCGCTGCTGCTCGAACGGCTGGTCCGGATCGACGCTGTCGCCCGAGTGTGACCACGATGTCAGATAGCCAGATTCCGTCCACAGACGCCGGCGTCGACCTGGGTCTGGCTCGCCGGGTGCTGGAGATCGAGGCAGCAGCCATCGTCGCACTCGTCGACCGGCTGGACGCCCGGTTCGAAGCGGCCATCGACGCGCTCGACAGCTGCACCGGCCGGGTCATCGTGACCGGCATGGGCAAGTCGGGCATCATCAGCCGGAAGATCGCCGCGACGCTCGCCAGCACCGGCACGCCGGCGTTCTTCCTGCATCCGGCCGAAGCGGTCCACGGCGACTTGGGTGTCGTCCAGGGTGACGACGTGGTCGTTGCGCTCTCCTACACTGGAGAAACCGGCGAAATCTTGCGTCTGCTCGAGACGATCAAGCGCGTGGGCGCACGAATCATCTGCCTGACCGGCGCTCCCGATTCCCCCCTGGGCCAGGCAGCCGATGTCACGCTCGATTGCCAGGTCCGGGTAGAGGCCTGCCCGATGAACCTCGTGCCGACGGCAAGCACCACGGTCGCGTTGGCGCTCGGTGACGCGCTCGCAATGACCCTGCTGGTCAGAAAGGGGTTCCGCGAAGACGACTTCGCCAGTCTCCACCCGGGTGGAGGACTCGGCAAGCGACTTCTGCGCGTCGATCGCCTCATGCATGTCGGGTCCGAACTGCCTACCGTTGATGCCGGCGACACGATGACCGCGGTGGTACGGGAGATGTCCGACAAGCGGCTCGGGATGGCTTGTGTCCTCGGTGCGGACGGACGACTGGCGGGCGTGATCACCGACGGGGATCTGCGGCGCCGCCTCGCGAGTGGAGACCAGCTGCTGGAGCGCACCGCCGGTGAACTGATGACGACCGCACCGCAGATGATCGCCCCCTCGGCGCTTGCCGTGCAGGCGCTGCAGGCCATGGAAACGCGTCAGATCACGTCGCTCGTCGTCGTCGATGACGACAAGCGGCTGCAGGGCGTGGTGCATCTCCACGACCTGTGGCGAACCGAGCTGTTCTGATGAACGAATCTCTGACGCTGCTGGCCGTGCTGCTCACGCTGCTGCTGGGCCTGGCGGCGGGCAAGGCCTGGGAGCGCTACAAGCTGCGCGCAGGCCACTGGATCGACCGGCGAAAGGCCCGCGAGTCCCCACACTACATCCTCGGCCTCAATTTCCTTGTCTCGAACCAGCTCGATTGGGCCATTGAAGAACTGACCACCGCCGCCGGCATCGACGACGACGCGCTCGAAATCCATCTGATTCTCGGCAACCTCTATCGCGAGAAAGGACAGGTGACGCGCGCGATCCAGATGCACCAACAGTTGTTGCAGCGACCAAAGTTGACCAAGCTCGAGCAGGCCTACGTGCTGCTCTGTCTGGGGCTGGACTTCAGACGCGGCGGCTTCGTGGACCGTGCGCTCGAGGCGTTCAACGAAGTCCTGCGATTCGATAGTGACAATCAGTACGCGCTGCTCAATCTCGAGAAGCTCCACGAAGAGCAGCAGCAGTGGCAGGAAGCCCACGCAATCCGGCAACGGCTGGCAGCGCTCGCCGACGACGCGCAGAAGGTGAAACACAACGCCATTCTGGCGTTTCTCCAGACGCAGCTGGGTCTTCAGGCCCTGACCCGGTCTGAAGACAAGACAGCCGTCTCGCAATTCGAGTCGGCGATCGAGCTCGACGCGGGAGCGGTGCCAGCCTATCTCAACCTCGGTGACGTGCAGCGACGGGAAGGGCAGCTCGACGAAGCGATCGCGACCTGGGAGCAGGTGATCCGCATCGCTCCAGAACGTGCGTATCTCGTCTTTGACCGGATCGAGGCCGTGACCCGCGAGCAGGGCGACACCGAACGATTCCCCGCCCTGTGCCGCCGGCTCATCGATGCGAATCAGCAAGATTGGCGCGCCCGCCTGGCGCTGGGGCGCCACCTGGCGACGCGGGGTCAGCCGTCCGAAGCTTTGGACCTGCTGTTCGACTCGCTCGTGCACAACCCCCATGCCCTATTCATTCATCAGGCGGTCTGGCAGGCGTTGGTAGCGCTGCAGTTCAACGAAGCCCGCGTGCAACGCTACATGGAGCTGACCCGCGAGGCGGTCTTTTATCTCGATCCCCACGTCTGCATGCGATGCCGCTACCGCAGCACCGAGCTGCTCTGGCAGTGCCCGCAGTGCCACGAATGGAACACCTTCGTGGAGGAGCGGATCACGCCGGCCGAGGAGACCGAAGACGACTCCAGTTGAGGCCCAGGAGGGCCAGATGCGCCGGGTCGTGCTGACCGGCGGCGTCGCCACCGGCAAGAGCTACGTGCTCGAACAGTTCGCCGCGCTCGGCGTACCGACCTCCGACGCCGACCAGCTCGCGCACACCACCTACGCCCCCAACGGCCCGGCGTGGCTGGCGGTCCGCCAACGCTTCGGCGCCGGCATCTTCGACGAGAAGGGACTGGTCGACCGCCGCGCGCTGGGTTCACTCATTTTCGCAGACGAGCGCGCGCGTTCGGCGCTCAATGCCATCGTGCACCCGCACGTCCGGATCGCCATCACCGACTGGTTCGCCAACCTCGAACCGGACCCAGCGGTCCCCTTCGGCATCGTTGCCATACCGCTGTTCTATGAAATCCCGCGCACGGAAGTCTACGACCGCGTAATCGTCACCGCTTGCCGAGAGGAGGCGCAGCTGGCTCGCGTGATGGCCCGAGGCCTCACTGAGCACGAGGCCAAACAGCGCATTGCCGCCCAACTGTCCACGACCGAAAAGGTGCATCGGGCCGACTACGCCATCTGGACCGACGACACGCATGCCGAGACCGCGCGTCGGGTCGTTGAGATTTTTCGGACACTCGGGGAGGAGCTCGCCGACCCCCGGGAGACAGGAGATCGGTAACGGTCGCGTCGTTCCTGACCTCTGTCTCCGATTCCAGGACAACGGAGTGCACAGGTTTCGTGTACCCTTCTGTGGCTAATGGCAACCACCGCTGAACGCGGAACCTGGGGCTCGAAAGCCGGGTTCATCCTGGCGGCCGCCGGCTCCGCCGTAGGACTGGGCAACATCTGGGGATTCCCGACCCAGGTCGGCCAGGGCGGCGGCGCCGTTTTTGTGCTCGTCTACCTCCTGTGCGTCCTCCTGATCTGCCTGCCGATCATGGTGGCCGAGCTCGTCATCGGCCGCCACGCGCAGCTCGACCCGGTCGGCTCCTACGCCGCGATCAGACCGAACACCCGCTGGTGGCTGGTCGGTCTCGTCGGCGTGCTCGCCGGTGCCGGTATCTTGTCGTTCTACTCGGTCATCGCCGGCTGGTCGGTCGCCTATATCTGGTTTGCCGGAAGCGGTGCCGTGACGGGCGATGCCGAGGCGGTCGGCACATTCTTCGCCACATTCACCGCCAACGGGCCGCTCAGCGTTGGTCTGACGCTCCTCGTGCTCGGCACAACGGCAACCGTGCTGCTCGGCGGAGTTCAGTCCGGCATCGAGCGGGTCACCAAGTTGATGATGCCGGCGCTCATCGCCCTCCTGCTGATGTTGGCGGTCAGAGCCACCACGCTCCCGGGGGCTGCCGAGGGGCTGGCCTATTACCTCCGGCCAGACTTCTCGCGTCTGCTCGACCCGATGGTTCTCCTCGCTGCGCTCGGGCAGGCATTTTTTTCGCTCAGCCTCGGCATGGGCGCCATGCTGACCTATGGGAGCTACCTGAGCAAGCGCGAAAGCATCGTGTCTGCCGCCTGCTGGGTCGTGCTGCTCGACACATCGATGGCCTTGCTCGCCGGCTTCATTATCTTTCCGTCCGGGTTCTCCATCGCGGGGTTCGACCCGAGCGCCGGCGGACCGGGGCTGATCTTCACGGTGCTGCCCCGCCTGTTCGCGACCTTGCCGGGCGGCCAGCTCTTTGGCGCCGCGTTCTTCATCCTCTTGACGATGGCGGCGCTGACCTCGACCATCTCCTTGCTGGAGGTGCCCGTGGCGCATTTCATCGACGTCCACAAGTGGCCAAGGCGCCGGGCAGTGCTGCTGGTGACGACTGCCGTCTTTCTGATCGCGATTCCCTCGGCGCTCGGCAACGGCGCCGTCGCTTCCTTGGGGACGCTCCCAGGCCTCGGAATCGATTTCCTGACCGTGATGGCCACCGTCTGGAACGAATTCGCGCTTCCAATCGGCGGGCTGCTGACCGCGGTATTCGTCGGCTGGATCTGGCGAGCGGATCAGGCAATTACGGAGGTGGAGCTGCACGGGAGGGATTTCCCCGGCCGACACGTGTGGAGCATCCTGATCCGCTGGATCTGCCCGGCTGCGATCGCCGTCATCATCGGCTTCGCGGTGTATACCGTCGCGTCTGGGTAATTGGTAGAAACGGCGGAGACGGCCGTTGGGTACCTGCGACCGCGGCTCGGTTCAGGATGCGCGGGCACAGACACGGTCGACCGAACTGCAACGGCGCACACTTGGCGTGAGGCGGGTCCATGGACAGCATCGAGCAGCTCATCCAGACGATCAAGTTTTACGTCGACAGTTTCGGCGTCCCCGTGGGCGAGCAGGTTGTCCCGCTGAAGGTCATCGCACTCCTGGGCACTGGCCTCTTCCTGACGGTCCGACTCGGCTTCGTGCAGGTGTCCCGTCTCGCTCATGGCTTCGCCGTGGCAAGCGGTCGGTACGACGACCCCAATGAACCTGGCGACGTCTCCCACTTCCAGGCTCTCACCACGGCGTTGTCGGCGACAGTGGGCATCGGCAACATCGCCGGGGCGGCCTGGGCCATCCATTACGGCGGACCGGGTGCGCTGTTCTGGATGTGGATGACGGCGCTCCTCGGCGCCGCAACGAAATTCTCCGAAGTGACGCTGGCCCAGCAGTACAGGGAGGTGACGGCCGAGACTCACAAGCACGAGGGCACGGTGGCCGGCGGCCCGATGTACTACATCGAGCGCGGACTCGGCGAGGGATGGAGGTGGATGGCCGTATTTTTTGCCGTCGCGCTTGGCTTCACCGCATTTGTGACTGGCAACGCCGTCCAGGCCAACACGCTGGCCGACACGATGCAGTCCAATTTCGGGACCCCGAATGTGGTCACGGGCCTGCTGGCAGCCTCGGTTGTCGCGGCGGTCATTCTGGGCGGCATCACCCGCATCGGTCGCGTCACCGGCATTCTGGCCCCGCTCATGGCCGGCATCTACGTGTTCTCCGCGCTGCTCATCATCCTCATGAACCCGGGCGCCGTGATTCCGACCCTCGGGCTCATCCTCAGCGAAGCGTTCAACCCGACCGCCGGGGTGGCCGGCACCGGGATCGGCGTGCTGCTCGTCACGCTCAACTGGGGTGTCAACCGGGGACTGTTTTCGAACGAGGCAGGACAGGGCTCGGCCCCGATTGCCCACGCCGCCGCAAAGACCGACGAACCGGTGTCGGAAGGCGTCGTGGGCCTGGTTGAGCCGTTCATCGACACGATCGTGATCGTCACGATGACCTGCTTCGTCCTCATCATCACCGGTGTCTACGATGATCGAGTCCCGTCGGAGCTGACGGTAGCCGGAGGTGACCTGTCGTATGTCGTGCCAGCAGCCGACGGCGCATTCGAGGAAACCGAGGCTCCACTGCAAATCCGTATCGACGACGGGCTCCAGGCCATCAATGCAGGACAGGCGGTGTTTGCGTGGCACGATGTGCCCGTCGAGCGCTTCTTCACCGACGAGGCGCAAACCCAAGTTTTTGACGGCATCATTGATCCGGCCGCAGGAGTCGCCACATCGGACGACGGCACAAGCTACGCCGTGCTCTACGGTGATGCCCCCGAAGGCGGCGCCCCGTTGACGCAGCTTGGATTCCAGCGCGGACTCTCACCCCTCGGCGACTGGGGCGGCTTCATCGTCGTGCTCTCGGTGATATTGTTCGCCATCTCCACCGCGATCTCGTGGAGCTACTATGGCGACCGTTGCGCAGCATACCTGTTTGGAAAACGGGCCATCCTGCCCTACCGGTTCGTGTATGTCGGCATGGTCTTTCTGGGAACGGTCATCGCCCCAGCCGCCGTCTGGGACCTGGGTGACATCGCGCTGAGCGTCGTGATTCTGCCGAATCTGCTGGCGCTCGTCATGCTCTCGGGCAAGACGCGGGAGCTGATGAAGAGCTACTTCGCGCGTAAGCCGTGGAGCTCGCAGCCGCCTCACTGACGTCACCTCCTCGGCTACAGGGCCAGGTAAGGCTACAGGCTTCGGGCGCTCAGGGGCCGCCGAGGGCGTCCAGATACTCGCTGACGCGGCGTGCGGGGTCGCCGCCTATCAACAGGTCGGAGATGACCGCTACCGAGGCGGCACCGGCCGCGATCACGTCGGGCGCCGTGGCCACGGTGATGCCGCCAATCGCCACCACCGGACGCGTTCCAGCCGCAACGCTCGTCCGTCGGACCGCCTCCAACCCAACCGCCGCATGGCCGGTGTCCTTGGTCCCGGTGTCGTAGACCGGTCCGATCGCCACATAGCTCAGCGGTTGACGTGCGGATGCCTCGACCTGCTCGTCATCATGTGTGGACAGCCCGATGATCGCCCCTGGGCGCAGGAACCGGCGCGCCGTCTCCACTGGGAGGTCGTCCTGCCCGAGGTGCACCCCGTCTGCGCCGGCCATCAGCACGAGGTCACAGAAGTCATTGACGATTACGCGTGCGCCAACCGGCGCGGCGAGGCCGACGATCTCCAGGCACCAGTCGAGCAGCGTCGCACGGTCGACGCCGGTCGCGCGGAGCTGCAGCAGCCGCGCGCCCCCATCGAGATACGCTCGGGCCAGGTCACAGGGCGCCCAACCGGCCCGACGTGCCACCCCGGCGTCCACGATCGCGTACAGATGGGACCAGGCGTTCACGTTTTTGCTCAACCTACGGGCCCGCGCAAGAATTACTTCCCATTTGTTGGCCGCCGATGCATTCCGTCTGGCAGTGTTGCTTCTCGGTCAAATACTGCCGGCATTCTCCCTCGTCGCGCCTTGCCGGCCCGACGCCTCGACACCCCAAAACGGGCACTTATTGATGCGCGGACCTTAAGGACACGGCTCCCGGCACGAACCGCTCCAGAAACGACGTCGTGAACCGACCGTCGAGGAAGTCACGGTCCTCGAGAATGCGCAGATGCAGCGGAATCGAGGTTTCGACGCCTTCAATCACCGTCATCTCGAGCGTACGCCGCATCCGGTCGATCGCCTCCGGGCGGTCCCGCCCGTGCGCGATGACTTTCGCCACCAGCGAGTCATAGTGCGGTGACACCGTGCAGTCGGTGTGCGCGAACGTGTCCACCCGTATGCCCGGCCCGCCCGGCAGGCTGAAGGTGCGAATGAGACCAGGGCTGGGCGCGAACGTCTCAGGATGCTCGGCGTTCACCCGGCATTCGATGGCATGCCCCATGTGGTGCACGTCTGCCTGCCGAATCGACAGCCCGTCTCCGGCAGCGATACGGATCTGTTCCTTGACGATGTCCACCCCGGTCACCATCTCGGTGATCGGATGCTCGACCTGGAGCCGGGCATTTGCCTCCATGAAGTAGAACCGGCCCCGCCGATCCACCAGGAACTCGAAGGTCCCGGCATTGACATACCCGACCGCCCGGGCCGCCTTCGTGACGAGCCTCCCCATCCGCTGACGGACCCGGTCGCTCAACCCGACCGACGGGGTCTCCTCGAGCACCTTCTGGTGCCGTCTCTGGATCGTGCACTCCCGCTCGCCGAGATGCACGGTGGCCCCGCTCTCGTCGGCCAGAATCTGAAACTCGATGTGCCGCGGCTCCTCGACGTAGATCTCCAGGTAGACACGCGCGTCTCCAAACGCCGCCTCCGCCTCCCGACGGGCCGTCAGAAACGCTTCCTGCAGGTCGTCGGCGTTCCAGACGACCCGCATGCCACGACCTCCGCCGCCCGACGTCGCCTTGATGATGACCGGGTAGCCCAGCCGCCGGGCCGCGCGACGGGCCACAGCCGCATCCTCGACCGACTCGCTGCCTGGAACGACCGGGAGCCCCGCCTTGCGCATCGCGCGTCGAGCTCGCGACTTGTCTCCAAGGAGACGCAGCACGTCGACCGACGGACCAATGAAGGTGATCCGGCAGGCGTCACACGCCTCCGCCAGATAGGCACTCTCCGACAAGAAGCCATAGCCAGGATGGATGGCGTCGGCACCAGTGATTTCGGCCGCGGTGATGACGGCCGGCACGTTCAGGTAACTGTCCTGGCTGGAGGCAGGTCCGATGCAGACCTCCTCATCGGCGAATCGGACCGGGAGGCTGTGCTCGTCGGCTCGGGAGTGGGCGACGACCGTCTTGACACCCAACTCGCGGCAGGCATAAATGATCCGAAGCGCGATCTCGCCCCGGTTCGCGATCAAGATCTTCTTGAACATCAGGGTGCCAACCCTAGCAGGAGGCAGGGGGAAAAGTCAGACGGAAACCTGACTGCTCTGCCGGCTTTTCCTCACTGACGTTGCTCGCCCTCCTGCTACGTACGTCGGATGGCGAAGAGGCGCTCGCCGTACTGCACCGGCTGACCGTTCTCGACGAGGATGTCCACTACCTCCCCGGCAAACTCCGACTTGATGTCGTTCATGAGCTTCATCGCCTCGATGATGCACAGGACGTCACCAGGCTTGACGACATCGCCGACCGCGACGAAGGGGGACGCATCTGGCGCGCTGGCTCGATAGAAGGTACCGAGAATCGGCGCCTCCACGATCGTCACATCCGATGGGACGCTCCCGCCGGTCGACGGCTGAGGAGGTGAAGACACCGGACGTCCGACCTCGGGCGCAAATGACGGTGAGCTCCGTGGCGCCTCTGCCTTGCGGAGCCGGAGATGGAGGTCTTCCCGCTCCAGCTCGAACTCGGCCAGACCATGGTCCTCCATCAGATCCAGAATCTTCCTGATCTCGTCAAAATCCATGGTTTCGCACGCCGCGTTCGGGCAACGTCGTCTCCCTCATTAGACCACGGGGAGGTCCAACGGCACGTTGGTCAATAGCTCATAGCCCGTGGCTGTGACGACCAGGTCGTCCTCGAGCCGAACACCACCGCGTCCTGGCAGATAAACCCCCGGTTCGACTGTAAACACCATTCCCGGTTCGAGACGGGGGTCCTCCACGTCCTTCTGGGTTCCAGGGGAACCCGGAGACGTGCGCGCCGGACGCGGCTTCCCGATCCGGGGAGCCTCGTGCACTTCGATTCCCAGGCCGTGTCCCGTCCCGTGTCCGAACGCGTCGCCCA
>JASLOY010000679.1 GCA_030745255.1 Vicinamibacterales bacterium | reverse complement strand
CCGCGGCGACTTCGGCGGCGGCACCTCCGCCAACAGCATGAAGACGGTGCACGGCGGTGTGCGTGCGCTTCAAACCGGCAGTCTTGCCGAACTCCGGTTGTTTGTGCGAGAGCGCCGCGCATTGTCGCGGATCGCGCCGCATCTGGTCCACCCGTTGCCGTTCGTCATTCCGACCTACGGCGGGCTTACCCGCAGCCGGCTGATCATGCGCGCGGCGTTCGGGCTCTACGATCTCCTGGCCCGAGACCGCAACACTTCTCTCGACCGCTCGATGCATCTGCCGGCCAGCCGCCTCGTCTCACGCAAAGAGTGTATCGCACTGAACCCGGCCATCACCCCAGATGGGATCACGGGCGGCATCGTCTGGCACGACTGCCAGATGCACAACGCTGATCGAGTGGTGCTGTCGTTCGTGATGTCGGCAGTCGCCATCGGCGCCGTGGCTGCCAACTACATCGAGGCGACCGGTTGGCTACGAGACGGCGACCGCGTCGCCGGCGTCAAGGTGGCAGATCGTCTCGACGGCAACAGCTTCGACATCCGCGCGACCGTGGTCGTCAACGCGGCCGGGCCCTGGGGCGAGGCGCTGAACGCGGGCCTGTCGCAAGCGACCTGGTCAGGCCGCCCGCCGGGGTTCTCGAAGGCGATGAACCTGGTCACCCGCTCCATCACACGAAGCCACGCGCTGGGCGGTCTGGCGGGATCGCGGTACCTGTTCGTGGCGCCGTGGCACGGTGTCTCTATCGTCGGCACCAGTCAAGACCCGTTCGATGGCCAGGCGGACTCGTTACGCGTGCGCGAGACCGACGTGTCGGCGTTTCTGCGGGAGGTGAACCGGGCGTTTCCGGCGGTCGGGCTCCAGCTGAGCGACGTCCGGCTGGTTCATCGCGGTCTGCTCCCCGCTGCCGACCACTCGGGTCGACTGCTGCTCAAACAGAGTGTCGTTCGCGATCACCGCGCCGACGGTGCGCCAGGGCTAATGAGCGTCATCGGCGTCCGCTACACCACCGCACGTGGAACCGCCGAGCGCGCTACCGACACCGCATTCTCGATCCTCGGGCGGACGCCACCTGCGTGCCGAACCACCGACATCCCGCTATTGGGCGGTGACATTTCGAAC
>JASLOY010000678.1:613-1149 GCA_030745255.1 Vicinamibacterales bacterium | reverse complement strand
GGGTACTTGGCCCAGGTCCAGCCCAGTCCGGTGGGGTTGGGAAGGATTACCTACAGCCCGGCGGCGGCCGGGATGAAGGCCATGCCCACCATGCCGCTGATCCTCCCGAACGATGTCAACGGCGAACCGATGTCGGGTGAGACGTTCTCGGTCCGAATGGTGTCCATCTTGCGCCAGCCCAGAAAGGCCAGCGGAACGAGCAGTAACAGCCAGACGAACCCGGCATTGTGGATCCAGGTCTCAGTCCCCGCGGCGATCTTCCCGATGAGCGTTCCCGAGGTCTTCTCAAGGACCATCGGGCTCTCGAACACACCGAATGTCATCACCAGCGGAATCAGGATCTGCGTGGTCGTGACACCGACGTTGCCGAGACCGGCGTTCAACCCGAGGGCCAGTCCCTGGGTGTGCCTCGGGTAGAAGAAGCTGATGTTGGACATCGACGACGAGAAGGCTCCGCCCCCGACCCCGGAGAGCGAGGCCAGGATGATGTAGATGTGGAAGGGGGTCTCTGGATTCTGTAGCGCGATGCCTGCACC
>JASLOY010000678.1:0-603 GCA_030745255.1 Vicinamibacterales bacterium | reverse complement strand
CATGGAAGAGGCGAAGTTGCCACCACCGAATCCGGAGAGGAATGCCAGCAACTGGAACACCCAGAGCGGGGTCTCCTGGGACAGGAGTGCGAAGCCTGTGCCGACAGCAGGGATCATCAAGAGCGCCGTCGTGAAGAAGATCGTGTTCCGCCCACCGGCCACGCGAACCAGGAAGCTGCTCGGGATCCGCAGGGTCGCACCAGCCAGGCCGGCAATAGCCGACAGCGTGACCAGTTCGGCAGTGGTGAACGGGAACCCCAGGTTGAGCATCTGGACCGTGATGACGCTCCAGTAGAGCCACACCGCGAACCCGCAGAGAAGGCTGGGTATCGAGATCCAGAGATTCCTGGAGGCGACCTTCTTCCCCGTGTTCTCCCAGAAGTCGTCGTCTTCGACTTCCCATTCGTACAATTCAGCCATTCCTGCTCCTCACTTCCTGGCTTAGGGCCGGTCTAGAGATCAAGGGACTTCCGGTTGGCCCCAGGGGACGTGTCACCCATCGTCACTGGTCGGCCCGCTGCTCATCGCGTCCCCACCGGGTACTCGCGCCGTTCGAACTCATGGTCGAGATGGGGAGACGCACTTCGAAGGATCCGCAAGACC
>JASLOY010000677.1 GCA_030745255.1 Vicinamibacterales bacterium | reverse complement strand
GGGTCGCCACGACGGACTTGCCGAAGAGCGCGGGGCACCCGTTCTACGAGCGGCTGAATCGGGTGCTCGACGATGCGGGCTTCGACGCGTTCGTCGAGGCGCAGTGCGCCAAGTTCTATGCCGACGGGGTCGGGCGCCCAAGTCTGGCGCCGGGCCGGTATTTCCGGCTGCTGCTGCTCGGGTACTTTGAAGGCTTGGACTCGGAGCGAGCGATTGCGTGGCGCGCCGCCGACTCGCTGAGTGTCCGGCAGTTTCTGGATTTTGAGCTACACGATGCGCCGCCGGACCACTCGACGCTGTCGCGCACCCGGCGGCTGATCGACGTGGAGACGCATCAAGCGGTGTTCACGTGGGTGCTGCAGCGGCTGGCCGACGCCAAGCTCGTGAAGGGACGGACGCTGGGCATCGATGCGACGACGCTGGAAGCCAATGCGGCGCTGCGGAGCATCGTGCGCCGGGACACGGGCGAGGAGTATGAGGCGTGGCTGACCCAGCTCGCGGCGGCGTCCGGTATCGCCACCCCGACGCGTGCCGAGCTGGCCCGGTTCGATCGGACGCGCAAGAAGAAGGGGTCCAACGACGACTGGACGCACCCGCAGGATCCGGACGCGAAGATCACCAAGATGAAGGACGGCCGCACCCACCTCGCGCACAAAGCCGAGCACGCGGTGGACCTGGAGACGGGCGCGGTCGTCAGCGTCACGGTGCAGGACGCCGACGATGGGGACACCACGACGATGGTGGAGACGCTCATCACCGCCGCCGAACGACTTGCGGTGGTGTCTGACGCTGGCCTCGCCGAGGTCGTGGGCGACAAGGGGGAGCACAGCAATCAGACGCTGACCGAGTTTGCGGACATCGGGCTGCGCAGCTACATCTCGGAACCGGACCGCGGGCGGCGCAACTGGACGGGGAAGGCCGACGCCCGCGCCGCCGTCTATGCCAATCGGCGGCGGATTCGGGGCGCCCGCGGGCAACGCCTGTTGCGACAGCGCGGCGAACGGCTGGAACGGCCCAATGCGCATCTCTACGACACCGGCGGCATGCGCCGAGTGCATCTGCGCGGCCATCCCAACATCCTGAAACGCGTGTTGGTGCACGTCTGTGGGTTCAATCTCGGGTTACTCATGCGGCAGCTGACGGGCGTCGGGACGCCGCGGAGCCTCCAAGGCCGCGCGGCAGCCGTGCTCGAGGCCCTGACCGCTGCTTTGAGCCGCCTCTGGACCCTCGCGGCGCCCTCCTGGGCGCTTGAGGCGCCAGATCGGCCGGATTGGTCGGTTATCGACGCTCGGACGCGGTGTTACGAACACCTACCCATCGATTTGCGAATCGGTGCTTCTGCCACGGGCTGCTAG
>JASLOY010000676.1 GCA_030745255.1 Vicinamibacterales bacterium | reverse complement strand
TATCGACGCTCGGACGCGGTGTTACGAACACCTACCCATCGATTTGCGAATCGGTGCTTCTGCCACGGGCTGCTAGTGTCCACTCACATCCAGGGAGGCTGATATGCGTGTGACATCTCGGATCGCATTGCTGGGAGCGGTGTTGGTCATCGCCGGCGGCTTCTTGTGGCTGACCGGTCCAGAGGCCGCTGCGGCCGGCGACGACATCGCCGGCATCGTCAGTGGGGCGGACGGCGGGGAGGCGGGCGTCTGGGTCATCGCAGAGACCGATGACCTCGAAACCACCTTTCGCAAGATCGTGGTTACCAACGACGCGGGGCGGTTTCTGGTGCCGGATCTGCCCGACGCGGGTTACGACGTGTGGGTGCGCGGGTACGGACTCGTGGACTCGGACAAGCAGCGGGCGCGACCCGGTGACGACCTGACCCTCACGACGACGGCGGCCGCCACGCCGCAGGACGCCGCACGGATCTATCCGGCCAGCTACTGGTACTCGCTGCTCGAGGTCCCGGCCGACAGTGAATTCCCCGGCACAGGGCCGGCCGGAAACGGCATCGGCCGGGAGATCCGTCATCAGGCCGAATGGGTTGATCGACTGAAGGACGGGTGCCAGCTGTGCCATCAGATGGGCAACGTGGCGACGCGCGAGATGCCGATGCTCGACGTGACCGACTTCGATTCGACGTTCGCCGCCTGGGATCACCGCGTGCAGGTGGGACGGAGCGGGCCGAGCATGAACAGCGGGCTGAACCGCCTGGGTCGGGAGCGCGCGCTGAATCTGTTCGCCGACTGGACCGATCGCATCGCCGCCGGCGAGGTGCCGCCGCAGCCCCCGCGCCCGCAGGGGCAGGAGCGCAACGTCGTCCTGACGATGTGGGGGTGGGGGGACCCGATGGCGATGGTGCACGACGAGGTGGTGACCGACAAGCGGAATCCCCGCCTGTATCCGAACGGCCCGGTATACGGTGTGGGCGGTACCGGGCTCGTCATCACCGACCCGGTCACCCACCGCTCCGTGCGGATGGACATGACGACCCGCGTGCCCATGGATGTGCGCGGCGACTCCTATGCGGGTACCTCCGAATTCCTGCCGTCCCCGTATTGGGGGACCGAGCGCTCGACCACCAGAGGCTACAGCGCCCACAACCCGATGATGGATGCCAAAGGGCGCCTCTGGATCACCCAGCTGATCCGGTCCTCCGACAACCCTGAATGGTGCAAGGCTGGATCGGATCACCCGGCGGCGATGAACTTTCCGATCGCACGCAGCCAGCGGCAGTTGTCGTACTACGACACGCAGGCCGAGAAGTTCGTGCTCATCGACACCTGCTTCATGACCCATCACCTCCAGTTCGCCGAAGACGAGAACGACA
>JASLOY010000675.1 GCA_030745255.1 Vicinamibacterales bacterium | reverse complement strand
TCTTCTATCCTGCGAACGGCGAGCAGACGAGCGTGACGTCGACGCCGGTCACGATCGAGACGGAGACGGGCTCGGAGCAGCTGATCCCTTTCGGGTCGGTCCCGGCGGGGATCCGTTTCGTCCAGATCGACGTCGGCAACAACTCCCTGTTCTTCAACATCGTCTGGGACCCCAATATCGGCAACGACATGCTGTATCTCGTTCCGCAGGCTGGAGGAGGCGGCGGCAGGGGTGGGTGACAGGGGTAGGGTTCTGCGGAATTCAGGGGCAGGTTTCGCCACCGACGACACCGCGCAGCCGGCCCACGTGCCCGCGACGACGCGTCGATGGTCCCTGAGCCGGAAGGCCACCGTGCGGCTGTGCGTCGTGATCAGCGTGGCGGTTCTGGTCGTCGCCGTCGGCACTCCGTCAGCGCCGGAGCGAGACGATCTGTCACGGCTCCTCACGACGGATCCAGGGGCAATCATCATGTCGGTCAAAGACACCCCGGTGGATCAAAGCCTGGAACTGCTGGCCGACATCGGTCACTTCGAGATTCAGCTGACCCGTGACGTGGAGGAGTTGGCTCCGATCGACCTCGAATACCGGCAAGTGGACTACGAAGTCGTGCTCAGAGACGTGCTTGAGGGGCCTGGTCTCGACTACACGATCACGGGGGACGGCACGCTGCTCGTCTTCCGCTCGTCGCGCTAGGCCCTGACGACACCTCGAGCGCCGCGCCTCCACGCTACAGTGGCAGCCATTCATCAAGCTGGCTCGCGCGCTGCCCATGCTCGGCGAGCGACCCTTGCGCCCACCCGTCGACGGTCAGCGGGCCAAGACACGCCCTTCCGGGGATACCGCAGAGGTTCAGGCCGGCACCCATCACACAGCAGGCAGACCGCGTGGTGAGCCGCTGCCCGGGGACACGGGCCAGCTTCGCCTCGAGACAGGAGTCTCCAGCGTCCAGCCCCTTCCAGATGTGGAGGCGGCTCTTGGGCGAGTCAAGCCCTTCGAGCTCCAGCTCACTGCCACGGAAGGACGCACCCAGCGCGGCGCTATAATCGTCCTCTCCCATGACGACAGAATCCAATCCCAGCTGTGAGGGAGGGACCGATGACAGACTCGTTTGACGCACTCTTGACTCAGTACGAAGACGGACGACTGACCCGACGCGAGTTGCTCGGCGCCATGGCCGCGATCGCGTTGCCGACGGCCGCCGGCGCGCAGCCCGGTCGTTTCCGGGCCCGCTCACTGAATCACGTCAACGTCGGGGTCAGCGACGTGGAACGGTCTGCGGCGTTCTACCGAGACCTGCTCAGATTGCCGCCGCGTCGCTACATCGTCGGTGATGCCTACGCGCTCGACTTTCCCGATGGCGGCCTCATCAGCCTGTGTCCGACCGAGGGAGGCAA
>JASLOY010000674.1 GCA_030745255.1 Vicinamibacterales bacterium | reverse complement strand
GACGCGTGCTCGTCAGCCCCGACTTCCTGTTTCGACGCGAGCGGGATCCGGAGGGGGTAGCGCCGGGTGCGTCGTACACGATCAGCGAGCTGGAGCTCGCCTCCCGCCTGTCGTTCTTCCTGTGGAGCAGTATTCCCGACGAGGCGCTGCTCGACCTGGCGGAGCGAGGCGAGCTACGCCGCCCGGGCGTGCTCGAGGGGCAGGTCGCGCGAATGCTCGCCGACCCCCGAGCCAGGTCGCTCGTCGACAACTTCGGAGGGCAATGGCTGTATCTCCGCAACATGGCGTTGGTGTCGCCTGATCCCTACGCTTTTGCCGATTTCGACGCGAATTTGCGCGAAGCGATGGCGCGGGAAATGGAGCTGTTTCTCGACAGCCAGATGCGCGAGGACCACAGCGTGCTCGGGCTGATGACGTCGGACCAGACTTTTGTCAATCAGCGGCTGGCCGAGCACTACGGCATACCGAACATCTACGGGAACCACTTCCGCCGTATCACCTTGGGCGGCGAGCTCGAGCCGCGCTATGGGTTGCTGGGGAAAGGCAGTCTGCTGACGGTGACCTCGTATGCGCATCGCACCTCGCCGGTGGTCAGGGGTAAGTGGCTGCTCGAGAACGTGCTGGGGACACCGCCACCGCCGCCGCCGCCCGACGTGCCGGCGCTCGCCGAGAACAAGGACAGCGGCGAGGCGCCCAAGTCGGTGCGGGAGCGCATGGAAGCGCACCGGGCCAATCCGGTGTGCGCGGCCTGTCATCGCGTGATGGATCCACTCGGGTTCGCGCTCGAGAACTTCGATGGCATCGGCCGGTGGCGCAGCACGAACGAGGCGGGCACGCCAATTGACACCGCCGGCCAGCTCGCCGACGGCACACCAGTGGATGGCCCCATCGGGTTGCGGTCGGCGCTGCTGAAGCGTCCGGAGAGCTTTGTGACCACCGTGACCGAAAAGCTGCTGACCTATGGGCTTGGGCGCGGCGTAGAGTATTTCGATGCCCCGGCAGTCCGTCGAATTGTCCGCGATGCGGCGGCCGACGACTACCGCTGGTCGGCGTTGATCGCCGGCATCGCACGGAGCGTGCCGTTTCAGATGAGGAGAACCCCCGCGTCATGATCATCACCAAGATGGCGTTGCCCCGTCGGACGTTTCTGCGAGGTGTGGGCGCCACGTTGGCGCTGCCGCTGCTCGATGGCATGGTGCCGGCGCTTTCTGCCCTGTCAGGGCAGTCGAGCACGGCCGCCAGTTCGGTGTCGCGGCTCTTTGTCGGCTACGTGCCCAACGGCGTCATCATGGACAAGTGGACCCCGGCGGCCGAGGGCGGGGTCTTCGAGCTGCCTGCGACGCTGGCGCCGCTCGAGCCATTCAGAGATCAGCTGACCGTGGTCAGCGGGCTGGCCAGTGCTCCGATGTTCCCGCTCC
>JASLOY010000673.1 GCA_030745255.1 Vicinamibacterales bacterium | reverse complement strand
TGCCGCGTCTGCGCGCGGGTCCGCCGGGCGTAGAGCGCCGACCGCGAGCGCGCCCACGCCCGACACACTCGCTGGAAGCCGTAGCGCCGCCCGGTCGTCGCGGAGGTCGCCGCGCTCATCGCCGTGACCTCCGCATCGCCAAAGGGAGGCGACGCTCCGCGGCGCGGGCGCGCTCCCGCAGCAGCTCGTTGTCCATCGACAGTTCCCCGATGTGCCGCTTCGCCGTGTCGAGTGCCGCCGCCCCCGGCTCGCCCTGGCGATCCTGCAAGCCGAGCTCCAGGCCGGCCAGGGCCCGGTCCTTCCACTCCTCCAGGCGATAGATCTCCACCCCGACCTCACGCGACAACGCCGCCAGCGATTCGCCCCGCAGCAGCCGCAGCACGACGTCCCGCTTGCGGCCCGCGCTCCACCGCTGCCCCGGCCCCAGGGACCCCGCCCCGGCCGCCGCGGCGTCGGCACGAACTCCGGTCGCCCTCCGGGCTCCCTCCGTCCGTGCCGACACCGTCGCCTCCACCCGCCTCGATCGACCCATGGCCCCCACCTCCTTGGACATCCCATTCTCCTTGAATTCGTGTCCAAGAAAACCGGGGGCGCTTTTGACGTTGTCCCCGAATTTATAGACGGCGGAAAAGTAGAGTAGGGTCGCTTCTGGCTCCCCGCGGGGAAGGAGAAGCGATGAAGAAGTCCCGGTACACCGAAGAGCAGGTGGCCTACACGCTGCGACTGGCGGAGGCGGGCACGCCGGTGGCCGACGTCTGCCGGCAGATGGGCATTGCCGAGGCGACGTTTTACCTTTGGAAGAAGAAGTACGGCAGCCTGGGCGTGGCCGAGGTGCGGGAGCTGCGGCAGATGCGCGAGGAGAACACGCGGCTGAAGCGGCTGGTGGCCGACCTGACGCTGGACAAGCAGATTCTTCAAGAGGTGATCAAAAAAAAAGGCTGAAGCCGGCTCGCAGACGGGAGCTGGCGCAGTGGATTCGAGACCGCTATCAGGTGAGCTGCCGGCGCGCGTGTGCGCTGGGTGACATCTGTCCGAACACCTGGTACTACCGGTCGCGGGCCCGCGATGCCTCGGCGTTGCGCATGCGGATCCGAGAGATCGCGCAGGCCCGGCCGCGGTTCGGCTATGTCCGCATCTGGATCATGCTCCGGCGCGAAGGCTGGCCGGACAACAAGAAGCGGGTCCACCGGCTCTACCGTCTGGAGGGGTTGCAAGTGCGGTTGCGCCCGCGACGGAAGAAGAGGCTCAGCCTGCACCGGGGCGCCGTGCCACCGGCCACTGGGCGCAATCAGTCCTGGAGCATGGACTTCGTGCATGACCAGCTGGCCACCGGACGCGCGTTTCGGGTCCTCACCGTGATTGATCAGTGGAGTCGTGAGAGTGTGCTGATGGAGGCCGATGTGGCCCTGACCGGACAGCGCGTTGTTCAGGCCCTGGAGACCCTGTCCGC
>JASLOY010000672.1 GCA_030745255.1 Vicinamibacterales bacterium | reverse complement strand
CCTTGGACATCGGATTCTCCCCTAATCCGTGTCCAAGAAAACCGGAGGCGCCTCACACCTCACTCGGCGACTACCTGCGCGCGGTTCCCCGCAACGATGCGGAGCGTCAGGACGCGTTCGACCTGGCGCTCAAGGGAGCCGTTGTCTGCCTGCTCGGTCTGCTCTTCCCGCCGCTGCTGCTGATCGGCATCATCCCGCTGTTCTACGGCGCGCGGAAGATGGGGTATGTCTCGATGGGTCTCGGGCTCGTGGACGACGCAGAGCACTCAATCGAGTGATTCGGACCCCGTCCAACGACCCCGATCAAGCGATACCCACCCGCTCGAACCGGGAGTCTGAGGACGAACGACGAGACGTGCGGGCAGCGGTTGATGCGATTCGCGGTGGCGACCGCGATGCATTCAGCCGGATTGTGGAACGCTATCAGCGGCGCCTGTTTGGCCTCGTCCAGATGATGGTGCGGCAACCGGCCGCGGCGGAGGAGGTCACCCAGGACGCCTTCGTCCGAGCGTTCACCTGCTTGGATCGCTATGACGCCGGCCGACCGTTCTACCCATGGCTGGCCGCCATTGCCGTACGGCTGGCCCAGAGCTGGCTACGGCGTCAGGCGCGGGTCACGGCGCACGAGGTGACGACGCTCGACGAGCCGCCGGTTCCTGACCACGGCGCCGCGGCCGATCAACTGGCCGACCTCATCACCGACGAGAACGACCGGCGCGTGTGGCGCGCGGTCTCGGCGCTCTCGTCGGGCGAACGCACCGCAGTCGTTCTGTTCTATCGCGAGGGCATGAAAGTGCGCGAGATCGCCTACGCGCTCGGTGTCACGGGTGGCACCGTGAAAACCCTCCTGTTTCGAGCACGGCGACGGCTACGGAAACGACTTGACACCACCGGCGCCAGCCGGGTCCGTGAGGAACCGACATGACGTGCTCACACGTCCAGGCACTGATCAACGCCAGACCACTTGCCGAGTATCACGCGACGCAGCTCGAAGGGGCCGAGCGTCACGCCCGCGACTGCGGCACGTGTGGACCTGCCCTGGCGGCGGCCCGCGCCGTGGAGCTCGAGCTGGACGGGCTCCCGGAGCTCCCGCTGCCGGCCGGGCTGACCGCCGGCATCGTGGCACGCATCGCACGTCTCGACGACGGCCCGACGGTCCGCCACGACACCGCGGTGTCCGCCGCCGCCCCGGGCGCCCGCCGGGATCGTCCGAGATGGTCTGCGGTGCTGGCTGGCATCGCCATCGGCGTCGGGGTCCCGGTCTACCGTGTGCTGACCGGCGAGATATCACTCAACCTGACGTCCACTCGGATCGGAGGCTGGGGGGAGCGCCTCACCGACATCCCGACGGCGACACCGGCCGTGATCCTGGCGGTGGGACTGCTGCTCTATCTCGCGGGATTGCTGGCACCAGTCAGCAGCACCGACACGCACCGCAAGGGACCGAACGGATAGAG
>JASLOY010000671.1 GCA_030745255.1 Vicinamibacterales bacterium | reverse complement strand
CAACGGGTGCTTGATTCTGGGCGGGGGGTCGCCCAAGAACTTCTACCTGCAGGGGCAGCCGACACTCTGGGAGATCTACGGTATTCCCAAGGGTGGAAACGAGTATTTCGTCCAGATCACGACTGACCAGGTCGTGTGGGGCGGGCTGTCGGGCGCTACGCCGTCGGAGGCTGTCAGCTGGGGCAAGGTCAACCCGGGGATGTTGCCGGATGCCGTGGTGGCCTACAGCGACGCGACGATCGCCTTTCCAATCCTCTGCGAATATGTCGTTGGGTCCGAGCACGGGCGACGCGAACGGCGCGGGCTGGTTCACCGCCGAGACGCATTGGTTGCCGAGCTGGAGCGACAGGCGCGAGCGCGTCCTCGGCCCTCGTCTGACGTCTGATCTCAGCCGTCGGATTCGTTGGAGCGCCTGTCCCCTGCATACTCCGCCGGATCGGTAACCCCCGCAGCGGCGAACGCCTGAAGGCGCTCGCGGCACTTGCTGCATCGCCCGCAGTGTCGCGCGTCGGCTGGGTCCATGCACGAGAGGGTCAACCCGAACGGTACGCCGAGCTCGAGGCCCAGCCTGATGACGTCGGCTTTAGTGAGGTTCGAAAACGGAGAGTCGATCTGCATGTCGTGATCCAGCCCGAGTGACAGCGCCCGCGCCATCGTGTCGAAAAATGTCGGCGTGGCATCTGGAAACGGGTTGGCGGCCAGCGAAGCTAGTGCAATCCCGCCTATGTCCCGTTGGGCGCAGAACAGACCGACCTTGGCAAGTAGCGTGACATTGCGGCCCACTAGATAGACGTCGTGGTCCGGCGTTTCGAAGGCAGGTGGCGTGCCCTGGAAGGCCCAGTGGGTCGGTGCGTAGAGATCGCGGACGGTTGCCTCGAGGTGCGTCAGCGGCTCGACGCGGTTCGCAAACGGCGCCGCGGCCAGCAGCCGAGTCAAGATGTCTTGTTCCCGAGACTCCCACGCCAGTCCGGCGCGGACATACACGGGATGGACCCGGGCGTCGCGCGCCTGATCGGCAACCAGCACCGCACTGTCGAGACCGCCCGAGCAGAGCACGGCCACCGGCCGTTCTTGACCCTCTTTCCTGGCTTTCACTACGATTCGATTAGATGTACTCCGTCACCAAACGCATCGAGTTCTGCTACGGCCACCGTCTGCTCGACTATGACGGGATCTGCAAGCACCCGCATGGCCATAACGCCGTGGCCGAGATTGAGGTGCGCACCGCCGAGCTCGACGCGCGATCCATGGTGTGTGACTTCGGCGACATCAAGCGCGTCATGAAAGGCTGGGTGGACCGCGAGCTGGACCACAAGATGATCCTTCGCCGCGATGACCCGTTGGTCGAGCCGTTCCGGGTCCTGGGTGAGCCGGTCTACCTCGTCGATGCCAACCCGACGGTGGAGTGCCTCGCGCGGATCATCTACGCCCAGGCGAAGGCAGCCGGTTTTCCGGTCGCGCAGGTGACGGTCTGGGAAACCCCCTCTTCGTATGCGACCTACAGCG
>JASLOY010000670.1 GCA_030745255.1 Vicinamibacterales bacterium | reverse complement strand
CACCTCGCGTGGCCCGTAGAAGTGCACGATCGGGACGAGTACGGCGCCCGTGTAGGCGATTGCGTAGAAGGAGACGGCGGCTTCGCGCCAGTTGGGCAGCTGGAACGCGACGGCGTCTCCGGCACCGATGCCTCGCGCTCGCAGGCAGGCCGCCAGCCGGCGCGCGTCGCGGTCGATGCCGGCTAGACGGTCGATTCGAGCCCGGCTGCGCGACCAGATACGGAAGCGCGTCTCGGCACCTCGCCCGAGCTCGCGAGCGACGAAGGTCCCGAGGACGTCATCGTTCCAGAGGCCGCGCTCGACATAGTGCTGTGCGAGGTCCGGCGGAGGCGGGGAGAGCTGCCAAGTCATGGGCTTCTCCGTTGCGCTTGCCTGCGGACGAAAGAAAGGCGACCACTCCGATGGAGTGGCCGCCCCGATTCAGCGATTGCCCCAGGCGATCTGCCCGAGGCGCGGCGTTTTCGTCAGCGCATGCGCTTGCGACCGACCGCGACGAGCCCCGCGGCGCCAGCGAGCAGAAGGACGAGCGCGCCCGGCTCGGGCACGAACACGAACTTCTTGATCATCTGGCCGGGGATCTTGCCGGCGAGTGTCGGCGGCGTGATGACGCGGAACGGCGACACCAACGTCACCTGGCCGGCCTTGGAGCCGGACAGGAGGCTGTTGGTGCCGTGGATGGTCACCATCGTGGTCGACACGGCGGCACCGCCGCCGGTCTCGACGACACCCATACCGGTCGAAACCGTGTTGGTGTCCTCGTTCGGGGTCGGCATCAGGGTGAAGGCATTACCCTGGACACCACCGCGATCGGGGATGGTGATGATGTTGGTGCTGATCGACGTGATCGTGGCCCACCCCGTGTGGAAGGGTGCACCGGTCACGGTGATCGGCAGCGAGCCCGGCAAGGACGTCTGGAACTGACCACCGAAGCCCAGCCTGGTCAGGGGCACGGGCTGCATGACCAGGCCGCTGATGGCCGAGACCACGGCGGAGCCGCTGATCTGCTCGAGACCCCCGAGGCCGGGGCCGATGGTGCCGGGACCGACCGGGTTGGCGAAGGCCAGGCCGGAGATGAAGCCACCGGCGTTGTTGTCCATGGTGACGCGGAGATCGGAAATCAGGGGCACGCCCGTGAAGAACGAGGTGCCGGGGCTGAAGTCGATCGTGGTCCAGACCGAAGAACCGTCACTGAGGACGTGACCGCCACTACCGTCGTCGGTGAGCGTGACAGTCGAGGCTCCGGGGTTCCCGCCGGGACCACCCACGGCGGTGATTGTCAGCTTGGGCAACCCGCCCAGCTGGAACGTCAGGGTGCTGTTTGCTGCGTCGAACGTGCCTGCCTGCGCGGGAACCGCGAAGGCGACGACGACGCCCACTGCTACTAACAGACTCCAAGTCTTTCGCATTTGCGAACTCCTTTCGAAGAGTCGAGTGCCGATCACTGAATCGCTGTCTTGCCAGTCATCGAGTCCAGAGGACTCGATCGCGCCGAGGTCGCAGAGACCTCGCCCTC
>JASLOY010000066.1 GCA_030745255.1 Vicinamibacterales bacterium | reverse complement strand
CGCGCCCGCGCCTCCGGCTACAAGGACCTGACCGACATCCGCGGGAACAAGGTGCCGAGCGTGCCGTAGCGGCCCGATCGCAGAACCAATCCTGCCCCGTTTCCGTCCAAAGACCTGAACTCCGCAGTACTCCGTCCGGGCGCACCGGTTTTCGCGCACGTCTGACAGGACCTCGACGATGGAAACCCTGCTGCAGGATCTCAGGCACTCGGTGCGCTCCCTCATTCGAAGCCCGGGATTCACGCTGGCGGCCGTGGCGGCCCTGGCACTGGGCATAGGCTCTACCACCGCCATCTTCTCGGTCGTCAACACGGTCTTGCTGAAGCCGGCGCCGTTTCCCGACTCGGACCGGATCGTATGGTTTCAGGTGGCGAGCCCTCAGGGAAGGAATCAGGGCGGCTCGCCGGCCAAGTTCGCGCACTGGCGCCAGCAGACCGATGTGGCCCAGGATGTCGCCGCGTTCCGGAACGGCCTCGTCAACTACACCGGTGGTGACGTGCCGGAACAGCTCGAGTGGGGACAGGTGTCGGTCGACTTCTTCCGGCTCTTCGGTGCGCCGATCGTCGAGGGCCGTGCGTTCACACCCGACGAAGATCTGCCCAACGGACAGAAGGTGGTGCTGCTCAGCGAGCAATTGTGGGAGCGGCGTTTCGACCGCGACCCGGCGGTCGTGGGCCAGACGCTCTCGCTGAGCGCCGAGGCGCACGTCGTCGTCGGTGTGGTCGGGAGCAGCTTCGACTTCCGGGACTTCGGCGCGGCGCCCGACGTCTGGACGCCCTTTCAGCTCGACCCGAATACCGACGCGCAGGGGCACTACTTCTCGGTGGCGGGGCGGCTGAAGCCGGGGGTGTCGCTGACCCAGGCGCAGACCGCGCTGGAGCAATCGAGCGTGGCATACACCGAGCGGTTTCCCGACACACTCGGTGACGATGGCGTCTTCAGCGCCGAGCCCGTCCGCGACATGCTGGTTCGCAACGTCCGGACCTCGCTGCTGGTGCTGATGGGCGCGGTCGGGTTGGTCCTGCTCATCGCCTGCACCAATGTGGCCAACCTGCTGCTCGTGCGCGCCACGGGAAGGAAGCGGGAGATCGCCATTCGAACCGCCATCGGAGCGGGGCGCGGACGCATCATTCGACAGCTGCTGACCGAAAGCGTCGTGCTCTCGACCGCGGGCGGCGCGCTGGGACTCGCTCTGGGTGTCGTCGGCATCCGGGCGCTGCTGGCGATCAATACGGCCCGGTTGCCGCGAATCGGCGAGAATGGCGCACTGGTCAGCATCGACTGGCGTGTGCTGGCCTTTGCGCTGGTTGTCTCGATCGGCACCGGGGTGCTGTTCGGGTTAATTCCGGCGCTGCAGGGCTCGCGGGCCGACCTCGGGAGCACGCTCAAGGAGAGCGGCGGCCGGACCGGTTCCGGGTTCCGCCAAAACAAGACCCGTGCGGTGCTGGTCGTCAGCGAGGTCGCGCTGGCGCTGATACTGCTCGTCGGCTCGGTGCTGCTGATCCGCACGTCGCTGGCCCTGAGCGCGGTCGACCCGGGCTTCGACGCGACGAACGTGCTGACGATGCGGATGTCGCTGACCGGTCCCCGCTTCGCGAGCGCCGCCGGCGTGGAGCAGCTGCTCCGTGAGGGGGTCGACCGCGTGCGAGCGCTACCCGGGGTCGAGCATGCCGCTGCCACTTGCTGTGTGCCGCTACAGGGCGGATTCGGTCTGCCGTTCATCATTGATGGGCGGCCACTCGAGGACGGGCCGTTTCACGGCGGGGGCGGCTGGACCACGGTGTCGGACGGATACTTCGAGGTGTTTCAGATTCCAACACGCCGCGGACGGGTCTTCACCGAACGTGACAACAGTGGGTCGCCCCCGGTCGTCGTCATCAACGAAGCGATGGCCGACCAGTTCTGGCCAGACGGCGACCCGCTCACCGACCGGATCACGATTGGCCGCGGCGTCATGCAGGAGTTCGCCGACGAGCCGGTACGTCAGATCATCGGCGTCGTCGCCGACATTCGCGACGGTGGTCTCAACAACGATCCGAGACCGATGATGTACGTGCCGCAAGGACAGTTGGCGGACGGCGCGAACGCTTTGAACCTGGAAATCGCGCCGATGGGGTGGATCGTGCGGACGCAGACGAGCCCTCAAGCGTTGAGCCAGGCTATACAGGAGGAACTGCAGCTGGCGAGCGGTCTCCCGGTATCTGATGTCAGCACGATGGACGCGGTGGTCTCGGTGTCCACCTCCAGGCAGCGTTTCAACATGTGGCTGATGACCACCTTCGGCCTTGCGGCCCTGCTTCTGGCGGCCATCGGCATCTACGGACTGATGGCCTACTCGGTCGAGCAGCGCAGGCAGGAGATCGGTATCCGCCTGGCGCTGGGCGCCGAGACCGGCCAGATGTGGAAGATGGTAGTGATGCAGGGGATGCGGCTGGTGGCGGTTGGCGTCGTGGTCGGGCTGGCATCCGCCTTTGGGCTCAGCCGACTCGTTGCCAGCTTGCTCTTCGGTATTGAGACGTCGGACCCCGCCACGTTCGTCTCCGTGCCGGTCGTGCTGACGCTGGTGGCGATGGTCGCGGTGATGCTGCCGGCCGGCCGCGCCAGCCGAGTCGACCCGAACCTCGCCCTGCGCGACGAATAGCCGGCGCGCGCGCGCGTATAGGACATCAGGAGGTGCTCGTGACCGAGAACCCGATGTCCGACCGATATCGCTGCCCACGCTGCGGTCATCGACAGTACGACACTGGCGAGATCCGAGCCGCCGGCGGCTTCTGGACAAAGGTCTTCGACATCCAGAATCGCCGCTTCACCACCGTCACCTGCCAGCAGTGCCGCCGCACCGAGCTGTTCGACATCGAGAGCAGCAAGCTCGGGAGCGTCTTCGATTTCCTCACGCAGTGAACGGCACTGCGCCACCTTGACGGGTCTCGGGCGGCGTGTGGGTTTTCCAACACCCCAGGAGACCCGTCAGCCGCCCGAAAGCCGGCTACAATTGACGGGTTACTGCGCCCGCCCCAAGAGAGTAGCGCCACAGTCAGCGCGACCATGGCCAGAGACGTGTGTGCGCGGAGGGGCGTGCCTGACGGCCGAAGGGGGAAACGCCATGCGTGGATCGAGGACCTTGGGACTCCTGGCAGCGTGCGCGCTGCTCGGGCACGCGTCGATGGGAGATGCACAGGTGCGTGACGCCGAGGTCAGGGATGCGGCGGCCGAGACGGCAGGGCGGCAGGCCCTCGAAACGTTTATCACCCAGTGGAACACGGCGGACGACGCCAATCTGCGGCAGGCGATGCACTTTCCGTTTGTGACGGTTCCTGGCGGCGGTGCGCTATTCATCGACAACGAACCGGGCGACTTCTCCGCTGGCTTCGAGCAGATGCGTGCGACGCAGGGATGGAGCCGCAGCTCCTTCGACTTCGGCGCCTACACGGTCGTGAAGTCGTCGGCAGACAAGGTGCACGCCGAGATCGGCTTCAGCCGGTACGGAGCCGACGGCACGGCCTACATGCAGTCCCGGGTGTTCTACATCGTGACGAAGCGGGACGACCGCTGGGCGGTGCAGCTACGGACGAGCGCGGCGTCACCGGCCGACCTGGGTCCGGACGAACGGGCCGACATCGTGGCCGCGGCCCGCCAGGCGGTGCTCGACTTCTTCACCGCGTTCAACGCGGGAGACGCGGAGGGCACCGTCCAGTCCCTGAACCACCCGCACCTGTTCATGACGCCGACGGGCGGGTTCGCCGTGGCCGAGACCGCAGGCGACGGACCACGCCCGAACTTCGAACAGATGAGACAGGGCGAAAACTGGCACATGAGCACCATCGACGACCTGGAGGCGAGCATCGTCACAAGGGACAAGGTCCACGTCGAGCTGACCTTCACTCGCTGGCATCCCGACGGCACCCGCTACTGGACCGTCCCGGCACTCTGGATCGTGACTCGCGCCGGGGATCACTGGGGCATCCAGGTCCGCTCCCTCATGCCAGCGACCTTCGATGCGCGGAGCAACTGAGATGACGTCTCGCTTCGCTCGCTGAGCAGAAGTGAGGAGTCGGGGGGGGAGTCACCTTCGCACCGAGCGGCTATAATCGGTGCGCCATCGTCAAGATTGCCTGCATAGCGACCACCGCACTGCCCTGCTGCCATTCAACGCGATGAGCCAGCTCTGGCAGGACGCGCGCTACGGCGCCAGACAGCTCAGGCGGAGCCCCGGCTTCACGGCGGCGATCGTTTTGCCGCTGGCGCTCGGAGCCGGACGAGGACGGCGGACACGCCAGTTGCTCACCGAAGGCGCGCTGCTGGCGGGGGCCGGGGCTGGTGTGCTGCTCGCTCCGTGGGGCGTCGACCTGCTGCCGGGCGCCCGAACCCCGGACGTCTACACGCTGGTGGTGGGACGGGGGGCCATGCTGACGCTGCTCGGCGTGGGGATCGGTTGCGGCGCCGCTCGACATCGTCTTCGATGAGTACGACGTCGTGCAGCCCGACGTCCTGTTTTTTCGCGCCGAACGGCGCCACATGGTCAAACTCGACAGCGTAACCCGCAACAGACCGGGCCTCGCTGTCGAGGTGCTGTCTCCCTCGACGGCGGCGACCGACCGCGGCAAGAAGATGCAGCTGTTCGCACGCTACAGCGTGCCAGAGTACTGGATCGTAGACCCGGGCATCGAGCAGATCGAGGTCTACACACTGGTTGATGCGGCCTATCGACTGGCTCAGGTCGCGCTTGCTGGCGACACCGTGCGGTCGGTCCTGCTGCCGGGCCTCATCTTCGACGCCGCCGGCAACTTCACCAATCGATAGCATCCGAGGCCCGCCTGCTGGGCGTTGGTCCTGGTCATACGCTCTGGGTCAGGGCCCGTCCTTGCCCAGGTGCGAAATGCCCCACGAGACGCCGAACCCGGTCAGCACCAGCGCGGTGCCCCCGACGATTTGCCAGAGCGACGGAGCCACCCAAACGCGGGCGTAGCGTTCGGGTTCGACCGACGCCAGGAGCTCAGGTGTGGTGAGCTCTACCCCGCGAATGATGTCGCCGATCTGCGGCGCGACCGGGTCGGTGAACGGCCACAATCCGAGCACGGCACCGAGCAGCAACCCGAGCAGCAGACCGAGCGTCGCCCGCTGATACCGGGCCAGCAGCATCTTGACGAGATTGCTGACACCCACCACCCCCAGCACGACGCCGATCCCAACCGGCACCAGCACGTGCAGCGACTCCACCGCCATGGCCCACTCGCCGGCCCGTGCGCCGTCGGCGCCCATCTCGACCGCGTCAAGGATCGTCCGATACTGGCCGAGCACGAGCAAGAGGTAGGCACCGGACATGCCCGGCAGGATCATCGCCGCGCCGCCGGAGAAGCCGGCGACCGCAAGTATGGTGTAGGCGACCAGGCCGGGCTCGCCGCCGTTTCCGATACGCTCCGGGTCGGTCGCGGCCAGCAGCGCCATCAAGACGATGCCGACGACGGCACTCCAGACGACGGTGCCCTCGGCCGGTCGAAGCGCCAGCCAGAGTATCGGCACCCCACCCAGCGTCAGCCCGATGAACAGGCTGTACATCGCCCACCGATACTGGTCGAGCAGTATGCCAATCAGTCCGGCGAACCCGGCGATCGCGACCGCGGCGGCACCGACGACGCACACCAGCATCAGGACGACCTTGGGCCTGAACCGGAAGGTCGACACCTCGGCGACACCGCCGATGAACTGCGGATAGATCCCGACCGCGAGCAGCATCGTGCCCCCGGAGATGCCGGGCACGAGGTTGGCCAGCCCCATGAACGCGCCGCCGACGATGCTGCGGACGGCCAGCGCTTCGCCGCGGAACAGGGCGACGTCAACGGGGGCGTCAGTGCTGTTGGTCTGTGACACGGAGGCGGTCGGCGGTGAGCGGTCAGGTGCAAACAGAAGCAGTCGGCGTCATTCTATCTCGTTGACACGTTCGCCGACACCGACTTTGCGCCGAGCGACGGACCCGCATCGGCCCAGATCCGGGTCAGCTCCCAGGCCGCTGTCGCTCGCGAATGGCGCGGAATTCGCTGGTGGCGCTCCACTCGGGCCACTCGTCGGTTACGGCCAGCCGGACGCCCATGTGATACATGAACGTCAGGTCGTCGAGGGCGCCGGTCAGATCCCAGTCCGGTTTCACCTCGTCCGACACGGCGTGGTAGTCGTTGGCGGTGTACTCCTCCCGCTTCTCGATCCCGTAGCCGGGCGGCTTGTCCAGGTAGTCGACCCCGGGGTCGGCGTAGAACGCGGGAATGCCCACGTGGGCGAACGAGAAGTGGTCGGACCGGTAGTAGAACCCCTTCTCCGGTTCAGGGTCGGGGTTCAGCACACGGCCCAGCCGGCCGGCAATGTCCCCCGCCACGTCATCGAGCCCAGACTGCCCCATGCCGACGATCGTCAAATCGCTGGTGCGGCCCCACTGGTTCAGCACGTCCATGTTCAACGCCGCCACAGTCTGCGCCGCCGGATAGAGCGGCTGCTCGCCGTAGTAGCGCGAGCCGAGCAGCCCCTGCTCTTCGGCGGTCACCGCCAGAAACAGCACCGACCGCCGCGGCGGCTCGCCGGCCGTGAAGGCGCGCGCGAGCTCGAGCAACCCCGCCGTGCCGGTGGCGTTGTCGGCCGCGCCGTTGTAGATCTGGTCGCCGCTCAGGCTGTCGTCCTTGCCCAGATGGTCCCAGTGCGCCATGTAGAGCACCACCTCGTCTGGCGCCTCGGTGCCTGGCAGCTTCGCGACGACGTTCTGCGAGTCGATCGTCCGCAGGGTGTTGCGCACGCGCGTCTTCCCGGTGACACCCAGCGCGACCGGCTGGAAGTCGGCGGTCGCTGCCTTCGCCTTCTCGGTCTCGAAGTCGAGCCCGGCCATCTCGAACAGCGACGCCGCGGCATCCCGCTGAATCCAGCCCTCGATTGCTGCGCGCCCCATGTTGCGGTCGTCCGCCACCAGATCGAACGACTCGCCATAGGGACTGCTGCCCACCACTTCCCAGGGGTAGCCGGCCGGCTCGGTCTCGTGGATGACCAGCGCGCCGGCTGCGCCGTGTTCGGCGGCGACCTCGTGCTTGTAGGTCCAGCGGCCATAGTAGGTCATCGCCTGTCCGCCAAACAGCTCCTCGCTCGGCGGGTCGTTGACGAGAAAAAGCACGATCTTGCCGGTGACGTCCACATCCTTGAAGTCGTTCCAGTCGTACTCCGGCGCCACCGCACCGTAGCCGACGAATACAAACTCTGCGTCCACCTCCACCTCGTCGACGACCCGCTTGGTGTAGGCGGCGTAGTCGGCACCGGGCTCCAGCGTGCGGGTGTCGCCACCGAGGCTGACCGTCATCGTGTCGCCCTCGATCGGCGTAATACCCACCAGCGGCACGTTCTGCACCCAGGTGCCGTCGGGGTTGCCCGGCTCGAGGCCAAGCGCCTGGAACTGCTCGGTCAGATACGCGACCGTCAGCGTCTCGCCCTCCGACCCCGGGGCGCGTCCTTCGAACTCGTCCGACGCGAGCCGCTCCACCGCCGCGAGCAGCGTGTCGGCGCCGATGCCGGCTGCAATGACCGGCAGCGGCACCGTGTCAGAGTCGCTGTCCGGCGTCCCCGACGCGCGCTGACACCCGACGAGCGCGATCAGGCCACAAGCGGCGAGAATCTTGCACACTGCACTCCTCCTCGTGTTCGTGCTGAAGCGGATGACGGCGAAGCGCTCAAGCTTCCTTCTGCCTTCTGCCTTCTGCCTTCTATGAGCACACCACCTACCCCACCTGCCACAGCAGGAAGCTGACCGTGTCGACCATTTCCTCGATTTGCTGCGAGACCGGCTGGCCGCCGGAATGTCCGGCGTCGGTGTGATAGCGGAGCAGGACCGGCGTGGCGGCGCCATGGGTCGCCTGCATCAGCGCGGCCATCTTGCGGCCGTGCAACGGCGCGACGCGGGTATCGCCGTCACCGGTAATGTAGAGCGTGGCCGGATAGCGGGCCGTCTCGTCGACATTGTGATACGGCGAGTAGGCGTGGATGTAGGCAAACTGCTCCGGGTCTTCGCTCGACCCGTACTCCGGCACCCAGAAGCTCGCCACCAGGAACTGGTGATATCGCACCATGTCGAGCAGCGGGTAGGTGCAGACGACCGCCCCGAACAGATCGGGCCGCTGGTTCGACACGGTGCCCACGAGCAGACCACCGTTGCTACCTCCACGTAGAGCCAGATGCTCGGGGCTGGTGTAGCCCTCGGCAACCAGGTGCTCGGCCGCCGCAATGAAGTCGTCGAAGACATTCTGCTTGTTTGCCAGCATCCCGTCGCGATGCCAGTCCTCGCCGAACTCGCCGCCGCCCCGCATGTTGGCCTCGGCGAACACACCACCACTCTCCAGCCACACCGCCGCAAGCGACGAGAACGCCGGGGTCCGGCTCAGGTTGAAGCCGCCATACCCCGTCAACAGTGTTGGGTTTGTGCCGTCAAGCACGACATCGGCGCGATGCGTGACGAACATCGGCACCCGGGTGCCGTCCTTCGAGGCGAACCAGGTCTGGGTCACCTCGTAGCGATCGGTATCGATCGGCACATCGACCTGTGCCCAGACGGTCTGCGCGCCGGTCTCGAGATCGTAGCGGTAGATTGTGTTTGGTCGATGGTAGGACTGAAATGTGAAGAACGCCTCGTCGCTCGTCCAGCGGCCGGTGCCACCACCGACCGACCCGAGTGTCTCGAAGGTGATGTCGCGCACCCCGGCGCCCGACAGGTCGTGAATGGCCACGCGGGGCTGCACATCCTGTAGATACGACACTGCCAGCTGACCGCCAAGCCCGCGAGCCCCCTGAATGACGACGTCTTTCCGCTCCGGGATGATTTCCCGCCACTGGTCGACTGCCGGGTTGCCGGGATCGGCCACCACCACCCGCTTGTTCGGCGCGTCGAGATTGGTGGTGATCACAATCTGGTCGCCGGCGAACTCGGCCCACGACTCACTTACACCGTCCTTGATGACGGTGGTGAACGGCGCCTCGGTGGTCAGATCCTTCAGATGGATCTCGGTCGGCCCTGACGAGCCCTCGATCACATGGACCAACAACCAGCGACCATCGTCGGACAGCAACGAGACCGGGATGTGATGCAGATCGTAGCCATCGCCGAAGAGCTGGGTATCGGTGCCGGGGTCGGTCCCGAGCGCATGAAACATGACCTTGGGGGTCACGTCGCCGTAGCGCTCGTAGTAGAAGCCGGTCTTGTCCCGAGTCAGGTTGACGTTCCCGTAGCGCGCCTCCGGCAGCATGTCGTCGAGGTCCTCGCCGGTGTCGACGTCTAGCAGGTGAATCGACACTTCGTCGACACCACCGTCCCGCACCGCGTAGACGACGAGCCGGCCGTCCCGTGAGATGTCGAGATAGCTGACACTGGTTGTATGGTTCGGGCTCATCGGATGCGGGTCGATGAGGACCCGGTCGTCTCCGTCGATGCCGTCGCGCACGTAAAGGACCGACAGATCCTGGTCGGCCCGGCGCTTGCTGTAGAAATATCGTCCGCCGCGCTCGTTCGGCAGTCCGATGGCGTCGACCTCCAGCACCTTCCCCGCCAGCGACTCCAGAGACTCGCGACCTGGCAGCGGCTCGAGCAGCGTGTCGGTGTAGCTGTTCTGCTCGTCGATCCAGGCGCGGGTCTCCGGCGCCTCCTGATCTTCGAGCCAGCGATACGGGTCCCGGATCTCGACGCCATGCAGCGTCTCGACGACCTCGCGTGTCTCTGTCGGTGGCGGTGGCACGTTCACTCCTGGTTCCTCAGCGGCGCAGGCAGACAGGACAGCGACCGCCGAAACGACTGCCCCGGCAACCAGCGACTCTTTGAACAATGCCGGCAACGCCATCAGCCTCCTGCCTCCTGCCCGAGCACTCGGTTCATCCACCGTCCGATCTCCTGCACTTCTTCGAGACAGACCTCGTGCGCCATCGCATATTCGTGCCACTCAACCCGGTAGCCGGCGGCGCCCAACAGCTCGGCGCTACCGTGCCCGAGCGTGTATGGCACGACGTCGTCGTGCTGTCCGTGCACCTGCAGTATCTCGACCTGATGGTTGGCTGCGCTTGCTTCAACCGGCAGAGCCTCGTGCAGCGGGAGATACCCCGACAACGCGATGATGCCGCACAGCGGCGCGGTGTGGCGTAACCCGGTGAACAGCGCCATCGCGGCGCCTTGCGAAAAGCCGGCCAGTACGATTCGCGACGTCGGCACGCCGCGGCTGACCTCGCTCGCGATCAGCTGCTCGATCGACGCTGCCGACCGCCGGATTCCGGTCTCGTCCTGTCCACGGGCCTTGAGACTCGTAATGTCATACCAGGCGCGCATCCGCATACCCATGTTCAGCGTGACCGGGATGACCGGTGCATGGGGAAACACGTAGCGGACGGCCAGGTCCGGCGAGATACCAAGCTGCGTGGGCAGGGAGGCGAAATCGTGCCCGTCGGCGCCGAGCCCATGCATCCAGATGACGGACGACCGCGCCAGTTGGTCCGGATTCTGTTCAACGGTCTCGAGAACTGGGGTCGTGGAGGTCACGTTTGGGCTTTGGCGTGTGTCGATGATGTTGTGATGGAAGTCAGCGGCCGGCAGTGTCGAAAACGGTGTTGGTGAGCCGCCGCCATCCAACCTTTTCTGCCTTCTGACTTCTGACTTCTGTGTCAGTGCGTCATCGCGTGCAAAATGGAATTGATCCCGACGGCGTAGGAGGTCACCGAGAAGCGGTAGAAGAACTCGTAGTCTTCTCCCTCGCGCTCCCAGCCGTCGGCGATATCGGTGTTGTGGGTCATGAGCACCATCAGCCGACCGTGGTCGTCGTAGATGCCCCGCACGTGGACCTCGTCGCTCTGAGAGCCACGCTCGGACGTGCTCGTCCCACCGACCCGCCTAAAGTGCTGGATCGACGGAACTTGAGGCACCTCCTCGACATCAAACATGCCGTGATGAATCGGGTCCGACAACGGGATGTCGACAATGGGGAATTGTCCGGGGGGAAGAACCTTGCCAATCTCGCTTGCCCATTGCTCCCATGCGAACGGCCCCCAGAAATCGTCGACCCACAGGAACCCGCCCTTGCGCAAGTAGGTCCCCAGTTGATCGGCCTCTTCTGGACTGAACCAGACTGTTCCGACATCGGACATGAACAGGAACGGATAGGTGTAAAGCAGCGGGTCGGTCAACTCGACGACGATGTGGTCCGGGCTGTCACGGTGATCCATTCCGACCGGCGCGTGCGT
>JASLOY010000669.1 GCA_030745255.1 Vicinamibacterales bacterium | reverse complement strand
GATGCGAACCAACACCCCGTGGCGTGAGATCAATCAACACGAGACCACTTGACTTTCAAGACAGTTGCTATCGTCTCGCGTATACCACTCCTCCCGGACCGGACTGAACAGGTCGAGCTCGAACGTGTCGGCAAGCGCCTCGGTCTGATGCGGCACACCCGATGGAATGCGCACGACCTCGCCGTCGCGCACGACGACCTCCTCACCATCGACCCGGACCTTGAGCATACCGTCGAGCACGTAGGTCATCTGCTCGCTCTCATGCGTGTGCAGCGGAACGAGCGCTCCGCGTTTCAGATAGACTTGGACGAGCATCTGCCGGTCACCGGCCACCAACTTGCGCGAGATCAGCTCAGTGACCTTTTCCAGTTCGAGCTCGTCCCATCCGATCACTGAACCGGCCAGCTCCGACAGCGTACCCATGAGTTGATTTCTCTTTTAGAAGCAACAAGTTACCGAGTGTCTTGTCGTGGGTCGTAGCCAACGACCACCGTGCTATATAATTTACGCGCAATGCGGGCCATCCGCCGAACGCCGGGAACATCTCTGGCACGCAGGACTCAGGCGTCATGAAGGTTTCGACGGTCTCCGACGGCGCGAACACCGTGCCGCGAACGCACCAGTACGAAGGGCTGTCGCGCGACGAGCTGCTCCAGCTGTATCGCACGATGCTACTGTCACGCCGTCTTGACGACAAGGAGATCCAGCTCAAGAATCAGAGCAAGAGCTTCTTCCAGATCAGCGGAGCGGGACACGAAGCGATCCTCGTGGCAGCCGGAATGCAGCTCGAGCCGGGCCGCGACTGGTTCTTTCCCTACTACCGTGATCGGGCGTTGTGTCTGACACTGGGGCTAACCCCACACGAGATGCTCCTTGCGGCGGTCGGCGCCGACACGGATCCGACTTCGGGCGGGCGACAGATGCCGGCGCACTGGAGCAAACCGGGGCTGCATCTCGTGTCCGGCTCCAGCGCGTGCGCCACCCAGTGTCTTCACGCGGTCGGATGCGCCGAGGCGTGCCAGTTCTATCTACGGTTCCCGGACGCGGCCGACTCGGCCGGCACCTGCTCAGAGGGCGACGTCGTGTGGGTGTCCCTCGGCGACGGGTCGACCAGCGAGGGCGAATTCTGGGAGTCTCTGAACACCGCCTGCACGAGACGCTTGCCGGTTGTGTTCATGGTCGAAGACAACGGCTATGCGATTTCGGTTCCGGTCGAGATCCAGACACCCGGTGGCGACATCGCCCAGGTGGTATCGGCGTTTCCCGGACTCGAAGTGATCAGCGTGGACGGAACCGACGCGCTGGCCAGCTACGCCGCGATGCGTCGCGCGCTCACATATGCCCGCGGCGGACGTGGTCCCGTCCTGGTGAAGGCCAGCGTCGTGCGGCTGTACTCGCACTCGATGTCGGACGACGAGCGGCAATACCGGAGCGAAGCGGAGCGCGACGACGACCGTGCGCGCGACCCGCTCACCCGCTTCTCGGCGTTTCTGAAAGACGAACAGCTGGTCGACGACGACACACTGGCGCAGATTGCACACGACGTAGACGGCGAGGTCC
>JASLOY010000668.1 GCA_030745255.1 Vicinamibacterales bacterium | reverse complement strand
GCGGCGCCTACCTGTACATCAACGTCAACATGACGACCGGGAGCGGCATCTATATCTATTGCGTGGACGTGGAGCTGCGGCAGGCGGTCCGACTCGAGCGCGCGCCCGATCGGGCGGTGCCCGAAGCGGTGACGTGGCAAACCGGCGTGGTCGGCGCGGTCGCCGCCACGGAGCTGCGCACGGGGATCACGAGCGTCGTTGTCGACCAGCTCGACACCTTCACCCGCGAGTACGCCGAGGAGAACCCAGGGACGGTTAGCATCCCGTAATGGGGGCTTCGCCCCCAATCCCCCCGCAGCGTCCTCCGCGGGGACCCCTAGTGCCCCGCTCCGGACGCCGCGGAGCGCGCTGTGCGCGCTCTGATCTTCTTGCAGGCGCCGTGCGCTCTTCGGAAGGTTTCTAGAAGCGGCGAAGCCACCGGCAGATTCTGCCTCCTGCCTCCTGCCTCCTAGCTCACACTCTTCCGGAACGCTTTGATGATCTCCCGCTTGTCGGAGTACCCGGCACGCGCCGCGATGTACCCGGCGTGGTCGATGCCAAGCTCGCTCGCGATCTGACGGATCCGGCTCTCCTCGGCCGCCGAGATCGAATCGTCGGCCGCCGACACGGCGAAGACGCAGTCGAGCAACTCGCGGCGCTGCGCCTCGGTCGACATCTCTCTGAACTGCCGCGTGACCAGGAAGTCCTCGGTGCCCCCGAACAACTCGGTCTGGCTCCGGGCGATCTGGACGACCAGAACGGCCTGAGCTTCCGACAGATGGCCCAGTTCGACCACGAACTTCGTCATCAGCGCGATCTCCACGCCGTCGAACTCCTGGTCGGCGTGCGCCACGCGCGCCAGCACGTAGGCAAACGCGGCGAGGTAGCGCGCCCGGTCGCGATCGAGCCGCTCCAGTTCCGTGATGATCCGATGCACCGTCTCGGTGTCGCGCGCGGCGTCGGCCGGCTCGGCGTGACCGTAGCCCAGGAACTTCAGCAGTGACATGGCAACTCCGTCCCGGGTCTCAGCGTCGCAGGAATCGCGGCGCCGACCGGGCCGGATTGGCGTCGAGCATCACGGCGACCCAGCGAAAGTCCTCGGTGTTCTCGAGGGCGATCTTCACGATCACGGTCAACGGCACCGAGAGCAGCATCCCGACCGGTCCCCACACCCAGCCCCAGAAGATCAACGAGAGAAGGACGACGAGGGTCGAGAGACCCAGGCGGCGGCCCATCAGATACGGCTCGAGGAAATTGGCGAGGCCGATGTTGATCACGAGATAGCCACTCGCCACGATCGCCGCGCTCCCCGGACCGAACTGCACCAGCGCGAGGAGCACCGGCGGTATGGCCGCGAGGATCGAGCCCAGGTTCGGAATGTAGTTGAAGATGAACGCGACCAACCCCCAGAGCAATGGAAACCCTAGCCCGAGCACCGAAACCCAGAGGCCGACCAGAATCCCGGTCCCCAGACTGATCAGCGTCTTGATCGCAAGGTAGCGCTGGACCTGGCGGGCCATCACGCCGAACCGGTCGAAATGCTCCGACCGCTCGCCGAACGCCGTCTTCAGCTTGCGGGAGAACCCGGCGGCCTCGG
>JASLOY010000667.1 GCA_030745255.1 Vicinamibacterales bacterium | reverse complement strand
TGACGGCGTTGTCAATTCCCTCGACGATGTCCTCGCGATACTTCAGCTGGCCCGACCGGATCCACCCACCGACCTCCCGGAGAAAGTCGTCCTGCAGGTGAGCGCGGTCGTACACGATGAAGCCACGGATCATCAGACGATGAACCAGTGTGCGCTGCATCAGGGAGGGGACCTGGTTTGGTCCACTTGGGGGCGCCGTCATGTTGTAGTTGGCGATGCGACCGCACACCGGCACCCGGGCGAAGTCGTTGAGCAGCGGCAGCACCGCCTCGAACACCTTGCCACCGACGTTCTCGAAATACAGGTCGATGCCGTCCGGGCAGGCCGCCTTCAGGTCGTCCGCCAGCGTCTCGCTACGATGACTGACACAGGCGTCGAAACCGAGCTCGCCGGTCACGTAGTCGCATTTCTTCTGCACACCGGCCACGCCGACCACCCGGTGACCTTTGATCTTCGCTATTTGACCGACCACCGCCCCAACGGCTCCCGACGCCGCGGACACGACGACGTTGTCGCCGTCCTTCAACTCGCCGACCTCGAGCAGTCCGACGTAGGCGGTCATCCCCGGCATGCCGAGCACGCCGACCGCCGTCGAGATCGGGGCTACGGCCGGGTCCAGCTTCCGGACGCCCTGACCGTCCGAGACAGCGTATTCCTGCCACCCATTTCCGCTGAGCACAAAGTCCCCTTCGGCGAACCGGTCGTGCTTCGACGCCACGACCCGCCCCACCGTACCCGCTGTCATCACGTCTCCAAGCTCGAGACCCTTCACATACGAAGCCCCCTTGTTCATGCGACCGCGCATGTAGGGATCGAGCGACATGTAAATCGTGCGGATGAGCAGCTCGCCGTCCGCCGGCTCTGGCGCCGGAGTCTCGACCAGTTTGAAATCGGTGTCGGCCGGAAATCCGACCGGGTGGGCATTCAGCAGGACTTGGCGGTTGGTGAGGTTCGGCATGAAGACTCTACACTTTCTGGCATTGGGCTCTGGGCTTTCCCCCTCCGTTCGCCGCTTGTTCTTCCGTCGGCGAACGATGGCGAGACCTCGTCGTAGCCTGGGCGAAAGCGGGTGGGCGCTCGACACGCCCCACGACGCGCGATTGTACCCGAGTTATCATGCCAGGATGGGACGTGCGGCAGCCTGTCGCTCAGTCCGAGGAGAGACATGGTGACACATGCAAAGCGGTCAACGACTCGCGGTCTCCGGGCGCTTGCCGGCTGTGTGCTGCTTGTCGCCGCTGCCGCGCACTGGTGTATGTGCCAGGCAACCTGAATCTCGAGTTCGAGCTGGAATTCGAGGTGACCGGCATCGGCGCGACCAACTACACGCGCCGTCAGGCAGAGGAGATCGCCGACCGACTGTATCGCGCCATCCTGCAGCGCGAGATCGAGCCGAGCGCGCGCGCGGCGGCTGTCGCCGAGATCCAGCGGGGCCGGATCGACAATCAGGTCAGCTCGATGCTCGACAGCCGGGAGTTCGTCGTAATCCGGCAGCGCACGCGACCAGCGGAAATCCTCGAGGCGTTCTACGCGGGGCTGCTCGATCGGGCCCCCGATTCAGCCGGCGCCAGCGACTATCTACGCGAGATCAATCGTGGCCAGTTCCGCGTGGCGATCATGAACCTGGTGCAGTCTCAGGAGTTCGAAGCCA
>JASLOY010000666.1 GCA_030745255.1 Vicinamibacterales bacterium | reverse complement strand
ACGCACTTCCATGACGATTTGCCGATCGCCCTGGTCGCGGGGAAAAACGCCGGCATCACGGGGGGGCGGTACATCCGGTATCCGCAGGACACACCACTCGCCAATCTGCACGTCACGATTCTCGAGAAGCTCGGGGTACCGGTCGAGGCGCTGGGCGATAGTACGGGGAAGCTCGATCGGTTGACGGGGGCGTGAGCGAAGGTGCTCCCAGGAGTCAGACGTCGGAAGGCAGAAGGCAGAAGGGGCAGGTGGGCTTCGCCGGCTTCGGCTTCCTTCTACATCCTTCTGGTCGCGACGGTCGTGGCGGCCCAGAACAGCGACAAGCCCTATCCGATCTTCACCGCGGACCACCTCGACACCACCATGACGACGCTGGGTCCGAACGTGGCCGGCATCAGGGCATCGCTGGGCGCTGGCGATTTCGCGACCGCGAAGGAGCGCGCCATCCGGTCGCGTGAGCAGTTGGCGACGACCGTGACCTTTTGGCGCGACAACCGGCGGGACGACGCGCTGGCACTGCTGCGCACCGCCTTGAACAGGCTGGACGCGCTCGATGCGGCGCTATCGACAGATGCCACCGACGCCGCCGCGGTCGCGGTGTTGACGACCGAGATCAGCGACGCGTGTGCGGCGTGTCACGAGATCTACCGCGAGCAGGAGCCGGTCTCCGGGGAGTACCGACTCAGATCGGGTGCGCTTCGGTAGGGCCCACCTCCGGCGTCTCCGTGCTGGCCTACACGCGAGCGCGCGGCAGAAGGGCAAAGGGTACTGGGCGAGCTTGTCGACGTGTGCCAACTGCCACATCGAGGGCGGGCGAGGCGAGGGCGGCCCTGGGGTGCTGCCAAGGTCGTCAAGTTTCAGATGCGGCCGGACCCGTTGGCCAAGTAGGGGGGCACCGGTCAAATAGGGTAGTATCGCTGGGCTCTGCGCTCAGAGAAGTCAAAAGACAGAAGACAGGAGTCAGAAGCTAGCAGGAGGGCGTCGCCGGCGTCAGGGCTGGACGTCCGGGCTCGATCGGCTTTGTAGATGAGGTGGCTGCGACATGACCAGGGGGAAGGCCTACGCGGTTGGGATCGTCTTGCTGGGTGGTGCCGTCGGCTGCGCATCGCCGCCAAGCGAATCGGCTGACCTGGTCGACGACGCGGTCACGGAGGAGACACCCGTGGACTCGACGGCGGTCCGGCCGTTCACAATCGAGGTGCCTGATGCGGTGCTCGACGATTTGCAGACGCGTCTCGACAACACGAGATTGCCCGACCAGCTCGACGGGGTTGGCTGGGACTACGGCACCGACCGCGACTATCTGACCGAGCTGATCGCCTATTGGCGCGACGGGTTCGACTGGCGGGAGCAGGAACGTCGGCTGAACGAGTTCGACCAGTTCAAAACGGTCCTCGGCGATCTCGACATTCATTTCATCCATCAACGGTCGCCCGAACCGGAGGCCCTGCCAATCATCATCACGCACGGCTGGCCGGGGTCGATTGCCGAGTTCACCAAGATCATTGGTCCGCTGACCGACCCGGTCGCACACGGCGGACGGGCCGAGGACGCGTTTCACGTCGTCGCGCCATCGATGCCGGGCTACGGCTTCTCGGACAAGCCGCGAGAGCCAGGCTTCGGGCCCGAGCAGATCGCCGAGGTCGGCGCGCAGCTGATGGC
>JASLOY010000665.1 GCA_030745255.1 Vicinamibacterales bacterium | reverse complement strand
GACACGCGCGCGCCCTCCTCGGACTGACAGAGTCGTCGGCCCAGCGTCGTGCGGCTCGCGACGTCGTGGCGCGCGGTCTCTCCGTCAGGGAGACCGAAGCGCTCGTCAAGAAACTCGGCCAACCGGCTCCACGAGGCCCTGTAGCACCCTTCCCTGGGGTCGATGTTCACACCCAGGCGGCGCAAGAGCGACTGCATGTCGCGCTTGGGACGCGGGTCCGGATCGTGCGCAAGGGGGGGAAGGGTCAAATCGAAATCGCCTTCTCGTCGGAGAGCGAACTACAACGTCTTTTCGAACACCTGACGGCGACCTAACCTGAATCGACCGCGCTTGCTGGTGCTCCATGCCAGGTGGTATGATTCAACGCTTGGCCCACTCGGGCGGGGCGCAGATTTCGAATCCCCGCGTTCCGCCGTCACGAGCGCCGGGAGTCAAAAGCTCGGCGTTTTCCGACTCGGGGCTCTCGACCGGCCACCCGGACCCTGTGAAGAAATGACGAATCGCACGGCTGCTGCGCGCTACGCCCGCGCGCTCTTCGACGTCAGCGTGAAGGACCGAGACCTCAGACAGGTCGAGGCGGACCTCGCCCGAGTCGCCGATCTGATCGACGGGCACGAGACGTTGAACCGCGTCCTGCTCAATCCAGCGATTCCGACGTCTCGCAAGCTGGCCATCGTCAACGCCTTGCTCGATAGTCTCGCCGACGTCACGTCGCCGGTTGCGAAGCTCCTCGGGCTGATGGCCACGCGCGACCGCCTCGGACTTATCCCGGAGGTCCTGCGGTCGTACCGCGCTCGACTGCTCGACCACCTGGGTGTCGTTGAGGCGCAGGTCACGGCCGCTCGGCCGTTGACCCCGGAGCGGGCCGCCGTGATCGAACGCAGCCTGGCCCAGGCCAGCGGACGCGAGGTGACGATGACCACAGACGTCGAGCCGGAGATACTCGGCGGCGTCGTGGCCCGACTTGGCACCACAGTCTATGACGGCAGCGTCGCGCGTCATCTCGAGCGCATACGGGACACGCTGCTGGAGCACTAGACCAACTCAGGACGAGAGCTTGCTGCAATGACGATCAAAGCGGACGAGATTACCAAGATTATTCGCGACCAGATCGGCGACTACACCATCGACGTCGATGTGGCCGAGGTCGGCACCGTCGTCTCCGTAGGTGATGGCATCGCCCAGGTCCATGGCATCGAGCGGGTCATGGCGACCGAGATGCTCGAGTTTCCGCACGGGGTGTTCGGCATCGCGCTGAACCTCGAAGAGGAGGCGGTCGGCGCGGTGCTGCTGGGCGAGAGCCGGGAAATCAAAGAAGGCGATACAGTCAAGCGAACGGGTCGGATCATCTCGGTGCCGGTCGGTGAAGCGCTCCTGGGTCGAGTGGTCAACCCGCTCGGTCAGCCGATAGACGGCAAAGGGCCGATCGCGACCACCGAGACGGCAGCGGTCGAGAAGATTGCGCCCGGGGTCGTCGACCGGCAGGGGGTGAAGCAACCGCTGCAGACCGGGTTGAAGGCGATCGACACCATGGTGCCGATCGGCCGTGGACAGCGGGAGCTGATTATCGGTGACCGGCAAACCGGAAAGACCGCCGTTGCCATTGACACTATCCTCAACCAGCGCGGCAAGGACGTCGTCTGCATCTACAACGCGATCGGCCAGAAGCAATCGACGATCGCGCA
>JASLOY010000664.1 GCA_030745255.1 Vicinamibacterales bacterium | reverse complement strand
CGCCGTCAGCGCAATCCACACCTGACGGTTGAAGGTCGACCCAGTTGGAAGATCGTGGCCATCAATCAAGTTCCGGACGGTCACGCTGACGTCGAGCGCTTCCCCGACCTGCGCCGTGTCAGCCGCCGACAGCGCGATCTCGCCGGCCGAGGCGAGCAGCGCCTTGACTCCCCGGCGAATCTCCTCGATGTCCACGGCGGGATCCTCGGTGACGGTCTCGCCAAATGGCAGGTCGACGCCGAAGAAACGATGCGAGTGGAGATTGTCGCGTTCCGGCGCGCTCGACAGCACCGCGGCCTTTCCGGTGTAGGAGGGCATGTGGCAGCTCTGGCAGTTGCGGTCCTGCTGTGCGGCAGGCGACTGCTCCCACTCCTTGAACGGTTGCTCGAGATTCAGCCCGTGCTGCTCGAACACGTCGTGACACGTGGCGCAAAATGCGGACTGGGAGAAGATCTCCGAATATTCGCTCTCGTGGAAGCGCATCGAGCTGACCGGGTCTGGAATCGAACCACGCACGGGTCCGAGCTCATCGAGCACGTGTCCGGCGTTGAAGGGTCGCTCGATGGAGGAGATCTTGTGGCAGGCCTCACACGTCACCCCTTCGAGGGCGATCGGGGAGAGATCGTCGACCGAAAAGTTCGGTGTGATGTCGCCACCGCGCGTGCCGATGGCTGTGTGACACTGCGTACAGAACTGATCACGCTCGCCATTGAAGTCGGCCTGACGTACCGCCACGAACGCCCGCCAGACGACATCGGTCGTCGCGTAAGAATGCTTCGCCAATTTCCACTCGGCAAAGTATCGCGGGTGGCAAGCCTTGCATGTGGTCGCGCTGCGGAAACTGTCGACCGAAAGGGTCGGTTCAGCCGGCATCGACAGCGCGTCGTGCAGAACCGGACGCTCAAGCGTCGCGTCCGGAAAAGACGTTGGACGAGAACTGTCCTGCCCCAGGGCTGCGGGAGCGCTCCAACCAATGACCGCGACGAACCCGACGACAGCGGCCGCTGAAGCCCACCGCGCGATCGACGAAAGAGAAGGCGCGGCACTGCGTGTCGGCGACATGTCGTTACGTTCCTCCCTCGTCAACGAGCGAGACGAAGCGGTATACGCGCACTCATCGCAGAAACGAGCGGCCCGGTAGACCTATGGGCCGCTCGCTGGTATGCGACACGTCTCCGCAAAACGGCACCGTGATAAGGTTGGACCGAAGGGAGCAGTGTGCGGTTCGCTACTGCACCTCGATTGAGGTGACGTCCAGCGTCACCTTGCCGACAAGGCGGGTTCCCGGCCCGCCTCCATAGTGCACCTCACCAGTCGCCGTGACATTCTTCGCCACGAACTCGAGGAGCTTCGCGTTCTCGTTCTCCGTCATTTCCCCGGTGATCGTGTAGATCTCGTCGTCCGCAGACAGGATACCAAGCGGGGAGCCACCCTCGGCGCACCTCAGCGCGCACTCAGCATGCTCTTCGCCGGTGGCGTTCAAACCCATTCGCGCATAGCAGGCCATTTCGATGAGCTCGCCCGATACGGTTTTCGTCTCGCCTGCGGCGGGACTAGGAACGGCCAGTGAGACGATGAAAACCGCTGCTGTCAGTAGGAAGAAGAAGTGCCGCATGACCATTGACCTCCCCGAGCGACTGAGTTGCCGATACACACCGGTCTACCGTTGCCTCGCGTCACCGACAGCTCA
>JASLOY010000663.1 GCA_030745255.1 Vicinamibacterales bacterium | reverse complement strand
AGTTCGGCAACGACGGGCGGGTCGACCTGACCGATGACCTGCCACGGGCGACGCGCGGGCAGCGCGACAACCTCAATCTGCTGCCGCTCTCGTCGCAGTCGGCGCCGCTGGTGGTCGGCGACACGATCATCGTCGGGTCATCCATCAACGATTTTTCCATCACCAAGGAGATGCCGCCGGGGTTCGCGCGCGCCTACGACGCCCGGACCGGACGGCACCGGTGGGACTTCCACAACATTCCGCAGAGCGCCGACGAGTTCGGCAGCGACACCTGGCTGGACGAGTCGTGGCGCTATTCGGGCAACGCCAACAGCTGGTCGAACATGAGCGTGGACCCGGAGCTTGGCTACGTCTATCTGCCGACCAGCACACCAACCTCCGATTACTACGGCGGACACCGTCCGGGGAACAACCTGTTTGCCGAGAGCCTGGTGGCGGTCGACCTCGAGACCGGCCAGCGAGTGTGGCACTTTCAGATGGTGCACCACGGAGTCTGGGATTACGACAACCCGACCGCGCCGAATCTGCTCGACATCACCATCGACGGTCGTGCCGTCAAGGCGGTTGCGCAAGTCACCAAGCAAGGGTTCGTCTACGCGTTCGACCGCGTGACAGGCGAGCCGATCTGGCCGATCGAAGAGCGCGAGGTGAACACCGAGACCGACCTCGAGGGGGAGGTCCTGTCGCCGACGCAGCCGTTCCCGACCCGGCCGGCGCCGTTCGACACCCAGGGGGCGACCATCGACGACCTGGTCGACTTCACCCCCGAGGTGCGCCAGATGGCGATCGAGGCGGTCGACGGGTTCCGGCTCGGGCCTCTCTACACGCCGCTCTCGCTGCAAGGCACCATCTTCCGGCCGAGCGCCGGGGGTGGCGCCAACTGGTCGGGGGCGGCCGTGGACCCGGAGACCGGCATTCTCTACGTGCCGTCGCGCAATGTGCACTCGGTCATGCGGTTTCGCCGTCCGGAGCCCGGTGAGCCATCAACCCTGGACTACATCCTCAGCCGGGGCGGCGCCTCGTTCATCGAAGCGGGGAACCCAGACCGCCGGCCCCGGATGCCGCAGGGGCTGCCGCTCTGGAAGCCGCCCTACTCGCGCATGACCGCCATTGACATGAACACGGGTGACCACCTCTGGATGACGCCGCTCGGCAACGGCGACCGCCTTCGCAATCACCCGATGCTGCGCGATCTCGACCTGCCGCCACTGGGCGGGGACGACAGCCGTAGCGGGCCGGTGCTGACCCGGACGTTGCTGATCCACGCGCTGACGGCTGGTGGAACCAATGGTGGGCCGCGGCTCGTGGCCTATGACAAAGCCACCGGTGAGCCGGTCGCCTCGGTCGATCTGCCGGGCGGCGCCATCGGCACGCCGATGACCTACATGCTCGACGGCAAGCAGTACATCGCGCTGACCGTCGGGGGCGAGGGCGCCCCCGGGCTCATTGCGCTAGCGCTTCCCTGACGGAAGCATTGGCGGGCTCTTCGGGCCTGCCCCCAGTTGATGCCGTTTTCATCGACTAATCATCGGAGCTGAATCGCAGGGGTGGATGAAGATACTGAGGAGTGAGAGAATCTGTTCATGGACATGCAGCTACTGGATGCTGAACGGGACCTTCTTCTTCGAGTCCTCAATCGCGAATATGAGAGCGCCCGCTCCGAGGTGCATCACACCAAGACCCCAGAGTTTCGCGAGCAACTCCAGAAGGA
>JASLOY010000662.1 GCA_030745255.1 Vicinamibacterales bacterium | reverse complement strand
CATCAACAAGAGGGAGGGGGTACCCGACTACGACAACCAGCTCGAACTCTATGAGTTCGTCGCCGACAACGACGACGCCGACCAGTTCGCCGACCGCCGGCGCAAAGGATCGACGGCGGGCGACCGCGATGTTTTCCCCGGCCTCGATGAGAACAACGACCGCATCTGGGACTTCAACCAGAACGACAACAGGGACCGGCCCAACTTTCTGCCCGACTGGGAAGAGCCATTCCTCCGCTATTACGCCGACCGGCCCGAGTTCCTTTTTGGCGTCGACGCCAACCACAACGGCACGGTGGACCGATTCGAGAACGACGACGAGCCCGACTATCCCTATCGGCGAGACCAGGAGGGCTACAACGTCTACGGGGGGGTGCACCTGGGACCCGACGTGCGCTTCACGGTCGGTCGCATGCGGATCAAGCAGCTCTCCGACGACCGACACAACCGTGCCGTCTACGGACAACTCGTCGTCGACTTCAGGACCTCGGCCTATGGTCGGCTGCGGCTCTTCCAGGACCTTCGCCGTGTCCGCGACACGATCCGGGATGACCTGCTGCAGTGGGTGCAGCTGCCGAACACCCGTGGCAGCCTTCGTCTCGTCATCGATGAGCTGCCCGCCCAGGATACGTGGGTGAACAACACCTGGCTCGGCTGGGAGCACGAGCTCGTGCGTGGCCTGAAGCTCGACAACCGGATGAAGTGGCAGCTCCATCGCCAGCGAGACGACGAGCTCGCTCTCGAGCTTCGCGGCCACCGCGAGGCTTCGTGGTTCTACGGACTCGTCAACAAGGCTGAGTACAGCCTGCAGCTCGGCACATGGACCCTGCAGCCCCGCTGGAAGAGCGAGTGGCTGCAGAACACGCCGGTGCGCCGGTCGCTGCCCCGTCGTCACGAGCTCGACGAGTTGTTCATGCTTGTCGTTCGCCACCCCATCATGCAAAAGAGCTTCGTCGAGGGCGGCGTCGAGTACCAGCTGTTCAACCAGTTGAAGGACCCGGTCCCGCCTGGTGCCGAGCCCGATTTCACGGCGGTGACGACGACGGTGCAAATGACAAACCTCTCCGACTATCTCGGCTACCAGCTGACGACAACCCTCGGTCTGGAGGTCACCCGTCTCGACCTTCGCTTCGAGCCCACACAGACGCGGACCCGCGGGTTCCTGACGATCTATGCTGGCATCGAGCGCTAGGCACCAAATGATGGCGACGTCGACGCGCGCAACTGTGGCCCACATCCTGTGCCTCGCGCTGCTGGTCCTCGCCGGCTGTGGCAGCGAAAGCTCGTTGCCGGCCCCCGTGGCACCGCCGGATCCGGGTCCGTCGCCCTTCGCTGATCCGGCACTCACGCAGGCGGTGCGCGGCGCCCTCGACCTCGACGCCCACGTGCCCTTTGCAGCTGAGGCGCTCGACAGTCTCAGCCAGCTGGTTGCCCGTGACCTGGAGATCACCAGCCTGGAGGGTCTCGATACACTGGCGTCGCTGCAGGTTCTCGACATCGGCAACAATCGCATCGATGATCTGGGGCCACTGTCGGGTCTGTCGCAGTTGGTTCGGCTCGACGTCAGCAGCAATGCGCTAACATCGCTGACGCCGCTGCGCAACTGGCGCAACCCGCCAACCGCCGAGGACGATATGAACGCGCGGCGCCTGGCGTCGGTCCCCGCCGTGTTGACGACTGGAAGGCTGCAGGCGTCAGCGGCGCCGTTTCTGACGCCGACACGGATG
>JASLOY010000661.1 GCA_030745255.1 Vicinamibacterales bacterium | reverse complement strand
AGCTCGCCAGGGCTCAGCAAGTGGTCGGGGGACCGCGGTCCGGTGGGGTAGGCCAGTTGCGCCACGGTGAACGTCTCGTAGATGACGAACCCGTCGTCCCGCACCGAGTCGCGGATCGCCGGCCAGAGTGTTCGCTGCAGGTAGTTCGTGCAGATGATGAGATCGAACCGGTCGCGGGGCAGCGGCGTCACTTCGAGGTCGGCGACCCAGAGCCGAGCAAGTGCCAGTGCGCCGGTTCTCGCCAGTCGGACACGGTCGAAGTCGCGGTCGACGCCGAAGGTCTGGAACCCATGTTCGGCTGTCGCCCGGGCGTGACGACCCGCGCCCATCGCCAGATCGAGCGCGTTTCGCCCGCGTCCGAGACGGTCGCGCACGACCGGCAGCCATTCGGAGACAAACGGCGACGGCGGCTGGCTCATCGGCAGGCCCGCCAACGTGCCTGATATGATGGACGGCCGATGTCCGCTGCCCTGATCACGGCCTCTATCCTTTCACTCGTCGGGCTGGTCGTGAGCGTTGCGCGTGGATACATGGCCGGCACGGCCGACGATGTCCTCCAGCACGCTACGTTGGCCATTTTCGTCACGTTTGTCACCCTGCTGGCGCATTCAATGACCATGTTCTACCTCATCGGGAAAGGACGCGCCATTCGTGACGCGGTGTCCGAGGGCGGACTGACGACAGACGCCGAGGCCAGGGTGTCGGCGCTACGTGGACCGGTCTTCAAGCTGGCCACCATGGCGATGGCCCTGACGATGGGGACCGCCATCTTCGGGGGAGGTGTCGACACCGGAGTTATACCGAGCGGGTTTCACGCGATGCTTGGCCTACTGGCGGTGGCAGCCAACGCCGTTGCGCTGCGAGCGATCGTGCACGCTCTCGGCGAGTCCTCCCGCATCGTGGACCAGGTCAACAGGGCGTTGGAAGTCTGACGTCTGCCCAAGACGTCAGAAGGCAGAAGGCAGACGGCAAACCCGGCCGAGTCAGCGTGTTCTCCAAGATTTTGCTCTTCGACATCGACGGCACACTGCTGCTGTCGGGACGGGCCGGCTATCGTGCGTTGACCCGCACGTTTGAGGAGCTGTTCGGTGTGTCGCGCGGGTTCGATGGAATTCAGGTTGCCGGCATGACCGACGAGATCATCCTCACCGCGGCGCTCGAACGAGCGGGCGTGGCGGCTGGCCGCGAGACCCGGGCGCGTTTTCATGCCCGATACTGCGAGCTGTTCAGCGACGAGATCCACTTCCCGGGGCCGCGGAAGGGGCTGATGCCAGGCGTAGCCGCGCTGCTCGAGAGGCTGAGTCAGTATGACCACGTCCGGTGCGGTCTGGTCACAGGCAACTTTGCGAGACCAGCGCGGATCAAGCTCGAGCACTTCAATCTCTGGAGCTTCTTTCACTTCGGCGCATACGGAGATGATGCGGCGATCCGGGACGACCTGGTGCCGATCGCCGTGGAACGGGCGCGGCGAGACCGTGTGGCGGTGAAGCGGGATGGTGATGTGGTCGTGATCGGTGACACACCGCTCGACGTCCAATGCGCGACGGTCGCGGGTGCCAGGTCGGTCGCCGTGGCGACCGGGTCTTACGATGTGGGCGCGCTCCGAGAGGCAGGTGCTCACGTCGTGCTGTCCGATCTCAGCGACACCAACGCGGTTGTCGACGTGCTGCTCAGGTCGTAGATTCCGAGAAATCCCAACTCACAGCCGAGTGGCCTCGGCCTACGGACTGCTG
>JASLOY010000660.1 GCA_030745255.1 Vicinamibacterales bacterium | reverse complement strand
CCGGATCCGGACCCTTGGCAGACGCCGGCCGGCTGGAACGGCCGGCTCATCTACACATTCGGTGGCGGATGCGTCAACGGGTGGTACCGGCAGGGTGCGCGCACCGGCGGCGTGTCCGACGACGTCATGCTGCGTCAGGGTTATGCAGTGGCCTCGTCGACCCTCAATGTCTTCGGAAACAACTGCGATGACCTGTTGGCCGCCGAGACGATGATGATGGTCAAGGAACGGTTCATCGAGGCCTACGGTGCACCGCAGTTCACCATCGGGTGGGGTTGTTCCGGAGGGTCCTACCAGAACCATCAGATAGCCGACAACTATCCCGGCCTCCTCGACGGCATCATCCCCGGATGCAGCTTCCCGGACGTGACGTCTGGCACCATCCCGTTCATCACCGACGCAAGACTGCTGAACCGCTACTTTTCGCAGACGGCGGCAGGCAAGTTCACCGAGGAGGAGCAGCGCGCGGTTGCCGGTTTCCTCGTGCTGAATACGATGCCGAACGTGTCCCGGAACGCCGGGCGGATCGCGCCAGACGAATTCTGCCCCGATGTGCTGCCGGAGTCGCTCCGGTATGACGCGGTTACCAACCCCGGCGGAGCGCGATGCGACGTGTATGACCATGCCGTCAATGTCTACGGACGCGACCCGGAGACCGGGTTCGCGCGTCGCCCGCTCGACAACGTCGGGGTGCAGTATGGGCTCGCCGCGCTCAATGCGGGTGCCATTACGACGGCACAGTTTCTCGACCTGAACGAGCGAATCGGTGGGTATGACCACGACGGCCGATTCGATCCCGAACGGACGGTTGCGGATGCCGTGGCGTTGCGGGCCGCCTACGAGACCGGTCGTGTGACCCACGGCGGCGGCGGGCTGGCGACGATCCCGATCATCGACTATCGCGCCTACGCCGACGATGTGGAGCGGGGCGACGTCCACGTCCGCTATCACTCGTTCTCGATGCGTGACCGGCTGCTACGGGCAAACGGGCGCGCCGACAACCACGTCATGCTGGTCGAGGACAACCGCCACGGGCTGTACTCGACGGCGAGCCCGGTGGCGCAGGAAGCGCTGGGTCAGATGGACGCCTGGTTGACCGCGCTGGCCGCCGACGCGTCCACCGACCCGGTGATCGAAAAAGTCGTGCGGGCCAGGCCGGCCGATCTCGTGGACGCCTGTTGGAGCCGGGGCGAGGAGCCCACGAAGATCGCCGAATCGCAGGTTCGCGGCGGCGGCCGATGCGAGGAGCTGTTTCCCTCGGCGCCGGCGCCCCGGGAAGTTGCGGGTGGAACGATTGGCGGCGAAATCCTCAAGTGCCAGCTCACGCCGGTCGATCTGGCGGATTACGCGGTGACGTTCTCGGCAGATGAGCAGGCGCGGCTGGAACGGATGTTTGCGACCGGTGTGTGCGACTGGTCGCAGCCCGGCGTGGAGCAGACCGAGCCGATTGGCACCTGGCTGCGGTTTGATCCGACGTAGGACTGGGCGTTTCACGCGGGCAGAAGCCCAAAGACAGCAGGAAGCCGGCGGCTGGGCGGCGGGGTGACACCGTTGTCCGGCCGCGTTCGTGTACGGGGACGACGGGGCTCCATCCGCATCGTTGCCGCCTACTGTTATGGCCGGGTAATATAGAACCGATATATAGTTTGGCGCCGTCGATCACGGGGCCTGCGGTCTGGGACCGCCGCCGGGTTGAGGCTGGAGCGCGTGTGTCATGGGGAAGGACACCAACACCG
>JASLOY010000065.1 GCA_030745255.1 Vicinamibacterales bacterium | reverse complement strand
GAACCAGTCGTTCGAGGCGCTCAACGTCACCCGTCCGGAGCTGGTCCTCAAGGTCCACCGCGCGTATGTCGAGGCAGGCGCCGATGTCATCGAAACCAATACGTTCGGCGCCAACCGTGTGAAGCTTGCCGGGTTCGGGTTGGCCGATCAGCTGGCCGAGATCAACGTGACGGGCGCGCGGCTGGCACGTCAGGCCGTCGGCGTATCGGGCTACGTGGCCGGCTCAGTCGGGCCGCGCGGCGCCCCGGGGGGGGGGGGGGGGGCGACGACCGCCGAAGCAGCCGAGTCGCAGTTCACCGAGCAGGTGGCGGCGTTGCTCGAGGGCGGTGTCGATCTGCTGTTGCTCGAGACCTTCGGCGAGATCGTAGAGCTGGAGGCGGCCGTACGCGCCGTCCGGCGACTGTCGGATTTGCCCCTCGTCGCGCAGGTGGCGACGGGAGAGGATGGGCTGAGTCTCGACGGTGTCACGCCGGAACAGTTCGCGGGAACCCTGTCGGCCCTCGGCGCGACAATGGTCGGGGTGAACTGTGGCGCCGGTCCGGCCGCGACGCTCGAAACCGTCGAGCGGATCGCGGCGGCGACCGACGTGCCGCTTTCGGCCCAGCCGAACGCGGGCGGGCCGAAGGAGGTGGAGGGCCGGCGTCTCGTGCTGTCGTCGCCAGAGTTTCTGGCCTCCTATGCCCGCCGCTATGTCGCCGCGGGCGCCGGCCTCGTGGGGGGGTGCTGTGGCACCACGCCCGCCCACATCGCCCGAATCAAGTTGGCGGTGGCCACGCTGCCGGCGCCACGGCCGGCGCTGGTCCGGCCACCGGCTTCAGCGTGAAACGCGCCTTGCCGATCGGCAGGCGACAGGCTATAGTCGGAAGGTTGCCGTCTCGGAGGTCAAGCGAATCCCCCCTGAGTCGCGGTAGTCGACCACTAGCTCCGGAGCCCGCCTACATGTCCCTACAGCTTGAAGAGCCGGACACCAAGGAGATCCTGGCTGCCTCAGACGCAGCCACCCGTGCCCTGTCGTCGACGCCGGTCGAAACCGATTTCGTAGAGAGCGTGTACGAGAACATCGCGTGGGTCTACGACGTCGTCTTCGGTCCGACGCTGCATGCTGGCCGGCTCGAGTCGATTGGGCGGCTCGGCATCCGTTCAGGTGATCGGGTGCTGGAGGTCGGTGTAGGCACCGGGATCAATGCCGCCCTGTATCCGCGCGACTGCAATGTGACCGGGATCGATCTCTCCGGGTCGATGCTCGAAAAGGCCAACCGGCGGATCGCGACACGTCGCTTGACCAACGTCAGGCTGCTCCAGATGGATGCCGAGTCGTTGACGTTTCCGGACGACTCGTTCGACATCGTTTACGCGCCCTACACCATCAGCGTCGTGTCGGACCCGGTCAGGGTGGTCCACGAGATGCGACGCGTCTGTCGCCCCGGGGGCCGCTTCGTATTTCTCAACCACTTTCGTAGCCCGAACAAGCTCATCTCGCGCGCCGAGCGGCTCATCTCGCCGTTGACCGTGCATGCCGGCTTCAAGGCGGACCTCGACCTCCCGGCGTTTCTTGCGCAGGCCGGTCTCGACCCGGTGTCGATTGAGAAGGTCAACATTCCCCGCATCTGGTCGCTCGTCACCTGCGCGAAAGAAGAATAGGGCACGCTCCAGCTTCATTCTGACTTCTGCCTGCTGACTTCTGACTTCTTCGAGCGCCTTCCGAGATACGCCGCCAGCCCCCGCGCGACTACCTGGGCACCGTTCGTGGCTGGTCGCTCCACGGACGCTTGGTTCAATACCTGCCGCACGGCTGGCGCCCACCGGCCGGCGAGCAGGTCGTGTTGCGCGATGTATGCGCAGCGCAGCAGCCGTGGCATCGCCTCCACCAGCACGGCATACTCGGCGAAGTCGCCGCGCGAGGTGTAGACCAGCGCCGTGCCGTTGGCCGCACATTCAGCGATGATGCCGTAACCGGGTTTGGTGAGCACCACATCGACTGCGGCCACGAGGTCCTCGTATTGGATCCCCCTGTCGAACGCTGTCGTGATGTCGACATCGAACAGGACGCCGTGCCCGCTCGAGGGTGGCGGAATCGGTCCGGTGTCGGTCGGGTCGCGCGTGAGGACGACGCCGAAATCGTTCTGCTCGATCACGCTGGCCCACTCGATGACGCCCAGGCCGTAGCGGCCGAAGGAAACCAGCACCAGCGGACGGTCGACCGGCAGCCCGAGCGCCCGACGCGTGTCGTCCGCCGGACGCCGTGCGTGTCGCGCGACGAGCGGGGCATCGCTCACTCGGGGAAAAACACCGAAGTCATGCGCCATCGGTAGGCGCCACGCTCGTGTGGCTGTCGCATAGGCGTTTCGCATGACCGGGAGCAGGTTCGGGGTGGCGCCCAGATGGTCGTGGTAGTGCTCGTATATCCAGTCCCACGTGAAGTTGCAGATGGCGACGGCCGGTATGTCGGCGGCGTGAGCCGCCGCAAATGCCAGCGGCGGGATGTCTCCCGCGACCAGCGTGGCGTGGCGACGCTCGAGCACGCCGGCCTCGGTGCGCGCCTGGGCATCGAGCGTGCGATGAAAAGCCCAGGCGCGCTGGATCGACTGGGCCGCATCCACGTGGAGGCTGTCGGACTGGACCACGCCGGTGTCCGGGTCGCCCGGGGCGAACGAGAACGGTCCCGTCAGCGCCCGATCGAACAACCAGCGCGGCGCGCTAGTCCGGACGATGATGTCGACATCAGGCCGGATCGCGGTCAGCGCGTTGATGATCTCGATCTGACGCGAGGCATGACCAAAGCCGTGCCCCGAGATATAGAAAACCGCGGTGTCGCGCTGTGGCATGCCCGTCTCCTGAACGGGCTCTCGGGCGCCCGTAGCCGGAAGCCCGAAGCGTCAGCCGAGCGCCCATAGCCCAAAGCCCATAGCCTGAGGCCTGCAGGCGGTCGCTCTTGAGCAGCCTGCAAGAGGTATCATCTTCCCATGGCACGCCACGAACGCGAGTTCTTCAACGAGAAGCAAGAACTGAAACCGGCGATGTTCACCTGCCCGAAGTGTCGCCACCGGGCCGAGTATCAGGTGCGCTGGATCCGCCGACTCAAGAAGGACCGACCGCCCCAAGGGGCCGATGCTCAGGATCACGAGATGCACCGGAAGCTGCGCGATTGCATGGTGCGGGTCGACGAGATGCTGTCGTGTCAAAAGTGTCGTCGCCGGTTTGAGATTCCGTCGCAGCAGTCGGTCGTGTTTTTCGACCGAGACGCGGCCCAGAACAGCAGCGCGGCCGACACCGGAGGGGACGCCAGACGGAGCCGTCAGCCTCGTGGGCGGGGAGCTGGGTGGGTATAATCGAGTGACTCATGAGACCCATCTGGGGAGGTGCCGCGTGATGCTGCGTACCACGCGCGTCTGGATTGCCGTGCTCTGCGCCGTTCTCGTCTGGCCCGCCGCAACGGCCGCTCAAGGTGGCTACACCGCGGCGCAAGACGCGGAGTTTCACCGGACGGCGACCGCGGCGCTGGCGCATGGCGCCTACGACGAGGCGCGCGAGCTCGCAGCCACGCGCGACGCCACAGACCCGTCGGCCGCAGCGCTGCTGGCTCGGCTGGAGATGCTGCGAGGGGAGTACGCGGCGGCCGAAGCCCGCCTCGAACCGATCGCCGCGGCCAATCCGATCAGCGCGGCGGCGCTCGAGCTGGCGCTGTTGCAGCATTACCTGGGACGCCGCAACGAGGCGACGGCGCGCCTGACGACGCTGGTCAATCGGCTCCAGCGGTCTGGCGAGGCGGTGGACCTGTATCGCGCCGCTCGGGCGGCGCGGGCGCTTGACGAGTATCAGCTGGCCAACAGCCTGGTCCGAAACGCGGCGACCGCGGCGCCTGACGATCCTGCCATCCAGTCCCTTTGGGGCGAGCTGTTCGGCGAGAAATACGATCAGCTCGAGGCGTCGCAGTCCTTTGCCGCGGCGCTGGCGCTCGATGAGCGATGGGCCCCTGCCAACCTTGGGATGGCCCGAGCGTTGGCCGACACGAATCCACCGGAAGCCCGCGCCGCCGCTGAGCGCGCACTCGAAATTGACCCCGACTATCTCGAGGCACATCTGTTCTTGGCGCAACGCGACCTCGACGACCGCAACCACGACGCGGCCGGCGGGTCGTTGGATCGGGCGCTGGCCATCAACGACCGGAGCCTCGAGGCGCGGTCGCTGGTTGCAGCGGTGGCCTATGTCGAGGACCGCATCGACGACTTCGAGGAGGAGGTCGCGCGCGTCCTCGCGATCAATCCGATCTATGGAGAGGTCTATCGTGTGGCCGGGAACCTCACCGCCCGCAACTACCGGTTCGAAGAGGCGGTGGCCCTGGTTCGTCGCGGGCTCGAGCTCGACCCTGCCGACACCCGCAGCTACGCCGAGCTGGGTATGCACCTGCTGCGCACCGGAGACGAGCCGGGCGCGCGCCAGGTTCTCGAGCGGTCGTTTGCCGACGACCCGTTCGACGTCGTCACCTTCAACCTGCTCGGCATGCTCGATACGCTGGACGAATTTGAGACCTTCGAACAGGGGGACCTCGTGGTCCGGCTCCATCGCGATGAAGCGGCGGTGCTCAAGGACTACGTCTTGGAGCTGGGGCAGCGGGCCCTCGACGACCTCTCGGCGCGCTACGAGTTCCAGCCCGAAGGGCCGATTCTGATCGAAGTGTTTCCCCGTCACGACGACTTCGCGGTGCGCACCCTTGGGTTGCCCGGCATGATAAACGCGTTGGGTGCCTGCTTCGGAAAAGTCGTCACGCTCGACTCGCCTCGGGCGCGCACACCGGGTGAATTCAACTGGGAGTCGACGCTGTGGCACGAGATGGCGCACGTCATCACGCTCCAGATGTCGAACCAGCGGCTGCCACGGTGGCTGAGCGAAGGGCTCTCGACCTTCGAGGAGAAACGGGCTCGGCCCGACTGGGCGCGCGACCAGGACCTCGGGTTCGCCACCAACCTCAACGAGGGGAACGTGCTCTCGCTGCGTGACTTGAACGGCGGCTTCACGCGGCCCGAGGCGATATCGATGGCCTACTTCCAGGCGTCGGTGCTCGTCGAGCACATCATCGATGCCTACGGGGAGTCGGCCATTCACGCAATGGTGCGCGCCTACGGCGAGGGACTCGACACCGAGGCGGCGCTCGCGCGCGTCGGGCTCGACTTCGACTCGTTGCAGGCGTCGTTCGACGTTGCGGTGGAAGCGCGCTTTGGCGACCTGCGGCGTGCGATGGAAGGGCCAGACGAGCAGATACCAGACTCGGTCGACCGGCTCACCGCGCTACGCGAGTTGGCCGTGGAACATCCCGGCAGCTTCGGGGTGCAGATGGGGCTGGGGCACGCCTTGCGTGCGGCCGGTGAGATCGACGGCGCGAAGGCGGCGTTCGAGGTGGCGGCCACACTGGCGCCGATGGCCACAGGCGGCAGCAGCCCGCACCTGCCGCTGGCCGACATTGCGCTCGAGCAGGGAGACCGAGCGTTGGCATTGGACCACCTCGAGGCACATCTCGCCCACGACCATCGCGACATCGAAGCCGCCCGGCAGCTGGCGGCGTTGGCCGAGGAGGCGGACGATTCGGCGCGGATGCGTCGCGCCTACGAGCTGATTCTCGGGCTCGACCCGTTCAGCGCAATGCCGCACCAGGCGCTTGGTCGGCTGGCCATGGCACGCGAAGACCATGCCGTCGCCGCGCGCGAATTCGAGGTGTCGCTGGCAATCGGGGCGATCGACCCCGTAGCGGCGCATGTCGAGCTCGCCGAAAGCTATCTGGCGGGCGGACGACCCGACGACGCGAAACGCGAGGCCATGGCGGCGATGGAGATCGCGCCGACCTACGAGCGCGCCCAGGAGCTGTTGCTTCGGATCGTCGAGGGCGGTCGGTGAGAGTGAGTCGTCCGGAGTGGCGCCATGGGGCGACACTGGGACTGTTGGTCGTCGCGCTTGCGCTCGTGTGGGCGCCTTCAGGTGACGTGCTGGCTACTGGGCAGCCGCCTGGTCTGCTGACGACCGAGATCGACTCGCCGCCGCCGACCCAGCAGCTCGATGGATTGACCTGGACCTTCGTCCGCATCCGCTACGCTTCGTGGGAAGACAAGCTCAGGGTCTTTCGAGCTACCTATTGGGCCGATCCCTGGACGATTGACGGTCCGGCCGCCGAGCAGAATCTCTCGCGGCGGCTGGGGCGTGTGACGTCGGTTCAGGTCAACGACCCGATCGTGCTCACGCTGGAGGACGAGCGGCTGTGGGAGCATCCCTGGATCTACTTCGTCGAGCCGGGCAATCTTCGGTTCACCCCGACGGAGGTGGAGATCGTCAGGGAGTTTCTGTTGCGTGGGGGCACGGCGACCTTCGACGATTTTCACGGCCCCATCGAGTGGGACAGCTTCGCGCGCGAGATGAAGCGGGTATTTCCGAACCGTGACATCGTCCAGCTCACCCCCGACCATCCGGTGTTCAGCTGCTTCTACCAGCTGACGGAGTATCCGCAAACGCCGGGGCTCGGCTCCTTCTTCAATGGCGTCACGTGGGAGAAGGGCGGGTTCGAGGCGGGACTGCACGCGATTCTGGACGACGACGGGCGGGCGATGGCGCTCATCAACTTCAACACGGACATGGGCGATGGCTGGGAGTGGTCTAACGCCGAGGACTACCCGGGGTATCTCAAGTACACCGCTCAGGCCTACCGCATGATGATCAACGAGGTCGTCTACGCGCTGACCCACTGACGCCGCGCTAGGCGCGGTTCTGACCAAGCCGCCGCGCCACCCAAGGAGACAGGAGACAGGAGGCAGGAGACAGGAGAGGCCGGAGGGCCTCGCCGCGGTCTTCAGCAACTTGCTTGAGCATGGACGCAGCGACCAAGGACGCCGCGGAAGGCGCCGAACGCCTGAGTGAGAGTCGAGACAAGATCCTCACAGAGCTCAGGAAGGTAATCGTCGGGCAGGATGCGGTGATCGACCTCGTGTTGACGGCGCTCTTCACCGGCGGGCATTGTCTGATCACCGGTGTGCCGGGGCTAGCGAAGACCCGGCTCATCAAGACGGTGGCCGACATACTGGATCTGAGCTTCAAGCGAATTCAGTTCACGCCCGATCTCATGCCGGCCGATATCACCGGGACCGAGATTCTGGAAGAGACCGGGGGACATCGGGTGCTGAAGTTCGTGGAGGGGCCGGTCTTCGCGCAGATCATCCTCGCCGACGAAATCAACCGGACCCCGCCCAAGACCCAGGCCGCGCTGCTCGAGGCGATGCAGGAATATCACGTGACCGCGTCAGGGCGCACGTATCCACTCCAGCGTCCATTCTTCGTGCTGGCGACCCAGAATCCGATCGAGCTCGAAGGCACGTATCCGTTGCCAGAGGCTCAGCTGGACCGGTTCATGTTCAACGCCGTGATCCGGTATCTCTCCGAGGACGACGAGGTCCGCGTCGTCACTGCCACGACCGGAGACGAGGAGCCCACGCTCGCCAGTGTGCTCAGTGGCGACGAGATTCTGGCGGCGCAACGGCTTGTCCGACGGGTCCCGGTGGTCGAGGAGGTGGCCCGCTACGCAGTCCGGCTGGTCGATGCCTCACGACCCGGTCAACCGAACAGCCCGGAGTTTGTCGGCAGGTGGGTCAAGTGGGGCGCTAGCCTGCGGGCGTCGCAGTCGCTCATCCTCGGCGGCAAGGCGCGCGCCCTGATCCACGGCCGGTTTCACGTCTCGGTCGGCGACGTGCGGGCGTTGGCGCCGGCCATCCTCCGGCACCGCATCGTGACCAACTTCTACGCCGAGTCCGACGGCGTGGACGCCGACACGGTGGTTGACAGACTGCTCGCGACGGTGCCCGCGCCGGCGAGCGGCATGTCAGGGCCCTAGAATGCCGAGCCCGGCCGGCAACGAGCTGTCCTTTCTCGACCCAGCCATCGTGACGCGCCTCGGCTCGCTCGAGCTGATCGCGCGAACCGTCGTCGAAGGGGTGCTGGTCGGTCTCCACCGGAGCCCGTTCCAGGGCTTCAGTGTCGAGTTCAGCGAGTATCGGCAGTATCTGCCTGGTGACGCCCCGTCGACGATCGACTGGAAGCTCTTCGCGCGCAGCGACCGCTACTATGTCAAGAAATTCGAAGAGGAGACCAACCTCGAGTGTCACCTGCTGCTCGACGTCAGTGCGTCGATGGGCTATGGATCGCAGGCGGTGTCGAAGCTGCACTATGGCGCGTTTCTGGCGGCATCGCTGGCCTATCTGATGCATCGGCAGCGCGATGGCGTCGGTCTCACGTTGTTCGACGACCGCGTGGTGGAGTCGGTACCGATCGGCACGCGCAGCGGGCACTTGCGCGGGCTGCTCGCTACGCTCAGCCGGGCCGTGGTGGGTTCGCGGTCCGACGTGTCGCTGCCGCTCAACCAGCTCGCCGGGCGCATGACGCGGCGCGGGTTGGTGGTGCTGATTTCAGACCTGTTCGACGAGCCGTCGGCGGTCATCGACGGGCTGAAGCATCTTCGATTTCAGGGCTCCGAGGTACTGGTGTTCCACACGCTCGACCCGGCCGAGCTGACGTTTCCGTTCGAGCACGCGGCGCGGTTCGAGGACCTGGAGACCGGCGAAGAGGTGCTGGCGGTGCCGGCGCGGGTACGGGAGCACTACCTCGCGCAAATCCGGGCGCTGATGGAGCGCTATCGCCGCGAGCTCCGGCTCGCAGATATCGACTACCACCTGGTGGATACGGGCAACCCACTCGACACCGCGCTGCTTGCCTATCTGGCCGCGCGTGGCCGACGGTGGTGAGAGGACGAGATTCTAAGAAGTCAGAAGTCAGAAGACAGAAGGCAGAATGTTCGGGTTCTCATTTCTCTTCCCGGCGTTCCTGATCGGGTGCCTCGCGGCGGCCGTGCCGATCGTCCTGCACCTGATGCGACGCGAGCGTCTGCCCCGCGTGAGGTTCAGTGCCATTCGGTTCCTGCGGGGCGCGCCAGTCGAGCAGACCCGGCGCCGTCGGCTGCGCGAGCTGCTCTTACTTGCACTCCGGGTTGCCGCGCTGCTGCTCCTGGCGTTTGCCTTTGCGCGGCCATTCTTCAGTGACGCCGAGGCGCCCGATCGCGCCGCCACGGTCGTGCTGGTCGACACGTCGTTCAGCATGTCGGCTCCCGGCCAGGCGGAACGGGCGCGCGCCCAGGCGCTCGAGGCGATTGCGGCTGCACCCGACGGGCACCTGGTGGGGGTGGTGGCGTTCGATGACACTGCCCGAGTGGTGGCCGATCTCGCCAGCTCGCGGGCCCGGGCGCGGGCCGCCGTCGATGGACTCGCGCCCGGTGTTCACGGGACGCGGTATCGCGAAGGGTTGGCGGCGGCGTCGCGGCTGATTGGAGCCCGCGACGGACGGATCGTCGTGGTGACCGATCTGCAGGCCAGTGGCTGGGAAGAGGGCGAGGGCGCCATCTCGCCGCAAATCGACGTTGCGATCAGCGACGTGGCGCCCCCGACGGGCAACCTCGCCGTCGTGAGCATCGAGCCGGAGTCGGGGGCGACTGTCGCCGTGTTGTTCCAGGCGGGCGCCTCGGCCGGGGAGATTCAGGTCGCGCTTGCGGTGGATGGAGATCTGCTGTCCGAGGTCGAGGTCACGCCGGAGCCCGGCCGCTCCACGGTCCGGTTTCCTGAGGTGCTCCCTGCCACCGGCGTGGCCACGGTCTCGGTGGACGATCCGATCGGATACCCGCCCGATGACCGCCGGTATCGCCTGCTGGACCCGCAGCCGCCGGTCCCGGTGCTCGTCGTTACCACCGATGTGCGGGTCGAAGCCCCGGTCCTCTATCTGGAGCGCGCATTGGCGGCTGGAGAGGATGCGGGTCCGTTTTCGGTTGAGAGGGTTGCGGCAGAGGACGTTGCGGTGCGACCAGAGTCGCTGGAACGAGCCCGCGCCGTGGTGCTCATGGGCGCACGGGGCCTCGATGGGCGCGGACGAGATCGGCTGGCGACGTTCGTGCGTGGCGGAGGCGGGCTGCTCCTGGTTGCCGGTCCAAGGCTCGAGCCGGCGCTGGTGACCGACCTGTTCGACGGCAACAATGGTCCCCAGCTCGGGCTCGGTGCGACGGTGGTCCACGACGAGCCGGTGGCGCTGACGCCAACCGACCTTCGCCATCCGGTCATCGCCGGCTTCGGCAATCTGGTCGGCACCCTCGGACGCGCACGGTTCACGCGCACGCTCGCCATGACGGTGGTCGATCCTGATGGCGCCGACGCCGGTCTCGTGATCGCGCGGTTCGAAGATGGGAGTCCCGCACTGGTTGAGCATGTCGTGGGCGAGGGGCGGGTCCTCGTCTTTGCGTCGGACCTAGAGAACGTGTGGAACGATTTTCCGAGACGGCCGGCCTTCGTGCCGTTCTTGCACGAGACCGTCGGCTACCTGACGAGCCATCGCGCGCAGCCGCGTGAGTTCGTCGTCGGTGCCGCTCCACCTGGCGCGCCCGACGCCCTCGGCGCCTTCACGCTGGCTGACGGGGCCGGGCGGGCTGTGTTGAATGTCGAACCCCGTGAATCTGACCCGACGTCGCTGGCGCCCGAGGAGTTCGAGGCGTCTGTCAGCCGTCTCGCGCTGGCGGCCGGGCGGGAGACCCGTGATGAGGCCGGGGAACGGGAAGCCGGCCAGGGTCTGTGGCGCTATGTCCTGATGCTGATGGCGCTCGTGCTCGTCGCCGAGGGGTTGCTCGGCCGACGGGCGGCGTGACGGCTTGCGGCCGCGGGGCATGAGACAATCGAAGCGCATGGTTCAGGGGCATCTTGCCGACTTGCGGGCGGCGCTGACCGGCGTGCGGCGACGCTGGATGGCGGCCCGTCTGTTCCGGGCGCTCGCGCGTCTCCTGGGTGGTGCGTCGCTCGGTCTCCTCGCCGTGCTCCTCGTCGATCTGGTGCTGGCCCCGCCCGACATCCCGATGCTGCTCGTGGCGGCCGGCGCGCTCGTTGCGACGGCAGTCTTCGCCATCCGCGTGATGTGGCCGCTTCGCGAGCGACCAACCGACCGGCGCGTGGCTCGGTTCGTGGAAGAGCGGTGCCCCGAGCTGGAAGACCGGGTTGCGAGCGCGACCGAACTCGGTGGCGCCAGCACGCCGACGGACTTCCAGACTCTCGTCGTAGCCGATGCGGCGGAGAAGCTCAGAGGTGTCGATCTCAGTCGCGTGGTCACGCCTGTGTATCTGCGACGTGCGGTCCTCCGGGGGGGACTGGCGGTTGCCATCATGGTCGCAATTCTCGTTCTGGGAACCGGTCCGCTCAG
>JASLOY010000659.1 GCA_030745255.1 Vicinamibacterales bacterium | reverse complement strand
CAACCGACAGTGAGCGGTTCTGAAAGCGGCGCAGCCTTCCTGTCTCCTCCTGACTTCTGCCTTCTGACTTCTTCGGACCCACCGCCCTCACCCCTCGACCACGACTTTGACGCGGTCGCCGGCTCGTGGCTGCTCGTTCACTGGGAACCCGTTCATGATGGCCAGCGTGTTCGACGCGACGATACCCTGGCCCGCGTCCTGTGCGATCGACTGCCAGGTGTCGCCATCCGCCACCGTGTAGAAGCGAATTCGGTTCGGACGGATCTCCTCGGCCTCGGCTGCGCTCAACGATCGGAAACTGCGAATCGTCTCATTGAACGCCGGCTCCACCTCGTCGTAGGCGCGGACGTCGGCCAGCCCGCCCAGCACATACACGGAGCGTTGATAGTCGATGTAGGCGACACGCGCCCGCGGCTGCACATCGTTGTCGCGCGCGGCCGTGAAGGTGCCGATAAAGGCGTCGAGCCCATTGACCGTGGTCTCGCCGCCGGAGTCCTGGCGATATCCGCCACTCCGCATGGAGTCGACCGCCAGCGCCTCCAGATCTCGCGTGTTGGGGTCGGTCACCAGCTGGAGCAGCACATACACATCCTCGCCGGGTCGTTGGGCCACGACCTGAGTCTCGGTGTTCAGCACTTCCCAGCCCTCGGGAAACCGCAGGGCAAAGCGGAGCTCTGGATGTAGAAAGTCACGGCCACGCACCACCCCCTGGTCAGGGTTGTCACCGTAGACCATCCCGTCGAGCCGGTCGAGATAGCCTTGCCGATTCACCCGCAACGCGGCCAGGTCCAACTGAGTGCTCAGCTCGGAAAGCGTCGGTCCGACACGCTCGACGCGGTCTCCCGCTTCGGGATGCGTCGCCAGCCAGCCGGGCACGCCGCGCCGGTCCGACCCTTCACTGATCCGTGACAGGGTCGACAGCATGTCCTGCACGCCGGTCGGATCCCATCCGGCGTTCGCCGCGTACTCCGCACCCAGCCGATCCGCCTGCAACTCGGCATCGCGCCCGTAGCGGAGAAAGAGCACGCCCAGACCGCTCTCGGCCAATCCGCCGGCTGCACGGGCGACGGGCGAAAAGATGCTCCCGACGAGCAGCCCCAGCTGCGCGCCGCTCGCGCGGGTGTAGGCCTGCACGGTGTGACGCGCGGTGACGTGACCAATCTCGTGGCCGATGACCCCCGCCAGATCCGCCTCATCACCGAGGTAGGCCATGATGCCGCGTGTGAGGTAGATGAATCCACCGGGAACTGCGAACGCGTTGACCGCCGGCGAGTCGACGATGGCGAAGCTCCACGGCAGCTCAGGACGATGCGACCGCGCGGCCATCTCGAGCCCGATCTCCTCGACATACTGCTGCAGGGTGTCATCCTCGTAGAGCCCCATCTGGCGACGGATCTCGACGTCAGATTCGCGCCCCATGGCGATCTCCTGCGCCTCGCTCATCATCACGAACTCGCGATCACCCGTGACCGGGTTTCTCGCGCAGCCGGCGAGAACCAGCAGCAATGCCAGCACGGAGAACGGACGGTGAGGACGCACTGAACTCATGGGTGTGTCTGACGCTCGCAGCTAGACATCTCCTAAGGGCAACATCGTCACATTTGGATCAAGTCTTTCAACGCCCGCCGGAGAAGTCTAGCCCGCGCGCAGCGGGGCTTTTACCACGGGCTGCTATGCAACGTCGGACGTGACGGCGGTCAGCTGGTCGATCTCGCGCGTGATCTGAGCGACGGCGTCA
>JASLOY010000658.1 GCA_030745255.1 Vicinamibacterales bacterium | reverse complement strand
CACCCGGCAGCGTGGCCCAGCCGTCGATCTGTCGATAGGGGTTCGGCAGCACCTGAGCAGAGACGATGTTCCCACCAAGCGTCACGACGAGCGCCACCGCAACCATCACTGTTAGGGTTAGGGTTACTCTCGTCATGTCCACACCTCGCTTCACGAAGGCCGCCCGAGGGCTCAAGACGCCCCGACCTGAAAATCCGGCCAATTATACTCCTCGAATGTTGCCGAATGCCGCCGGACTACCGGCCATCCCGCGCTGGTCGCACCGGGACCCGGTCGAAGGAGGAAACCCGTTTTCTCCGTTCGATCCCCGGTTCGAGGCCTGGGACGCCGCCACCGCTGCCGCCAAACGGAGCCTCCTCGTGTTCGATGCCCGTGTGGAGGAAACGGCGCAGATCACGCTCGACCCGGCCACCTATCGCGCGCAACTGCTCGACCTGGCGGTCGGCCGATTCGATGTCTGGGCCCGGCGCGGCCTCGCTGCCGTCTCCGGAGACGACGGGCTCCAAGATTACACGCAGTGGCTCACAGGCTACGTGGCGAACTGGCTCGGGTATGTAGCCGAGACCTGCCCACGCGTCGAGGTGGGCACCGAGCTCGAGACCCGCCTGACGAGCCGCGCCGAGCACTGGTCCGGTCGGGCGCGCGCACAGGTGGCCGGCTGACCAGACATCCAGACTTCCAGGGCCGGCGGGACTTCCATATAATGCCCTGTCGACACCGACATGGAACCGGTCGCCAGAGCGCGACTCGCGGTTGCCCCAACGCCGCCACATCACTTTCGAGAGGGAGACAGGCATGAAGAAAGCGATTTTCGCCGCCATCGTCATCGGTTTCACGGGCTTCACGTTCGCCGGCACGGCGCAGGCCCAGCCACCGGCGGCCTGCGGCCCGGCAGGCCAGCTGCCGGCGGAGCTCTCCGCCAACGTGGCCTCCGACGCTCGCTGTTTCGAGCTTCGGATGTACACGGCCACCAACGAACGTGGCGACATCAACGTGCTGCATCAGCGCTTCCGCGAGCAAGAGGTCGCCATATTCGAGAAGCACGGCGCCGAGGTCGTTGCGGTGTGGCAGCGTCTCGACGATCCGAACACGCTGGTCTGGATGCTCGCCTATCGCGATCGCGCCCATCGGGACGAGGTCTGGGCGGGGTTTGCTGCCGACCCGGACTGGACCGCGCTCCGTCAGAAGTATGACGTGTCGCTCTCGATCGAGGCGTATTGGATGAGCTCGAGCAACTACTCGAACCTCAAGTAGCCGGCTGGACATTTGCTCGGCACGAGCAGAATCCACACGAAAGGGATTCCACATGCATATGATTCGCAAAAACGCAAAGATGGCCTGTCTCGTGGGCCTCGCGTTCGTCGCGGGAATCGCCGTCAACCAGTATTCCGTCCTCAGGGCGCAGAGCAACATGGTCTACGAACTGCGCACCTATACCACCAACGAAGGCAAGCTGCCTCTTCTCCTCGACCGCTTCGGCGGCGGCGAGATCGACCTCTTCCACAAGCACGGCATGACCAGCGTCGGCTACTGGGTGCCCGACGACGAAGAGCTGTCGATGAACACCCTGGTCTACATGGTGGCGCACGACAACCGTGACGCAGCCTCGGCTTCGTGGCGGGCATTCGGGCAAGACCCGGACTGGCAGGAGATGTCCAGATCCACCCAGGTCGACGGCCAGTTCCTAGCCCAGCGTCCGGAGGTACTGTTCCTGAATCCGACTGACTTCTCGCCGGCCAAATAGGCATGCCGGGA
>JASLOY010000657.1 GCA_030745255.1 Vicinamibacterales bacterium | reverse complement strand
ATTGCACTGACGGCGACCGACGCCGCCGGCACGGTCCTGTTCCAGACCGGGCACCTCGACGCCAACGGCGACCTGCGAACCTGGGGCAGCGACGAGCCTGACAGCGATGAGCATCTCACCACTTTCCAGTCCGGGTTCACCGACGCCGACGGGAATCGTACGCCGTTCCCCTGGAAGGCGGTCGAGAATGTGTCGAAATCGCTCCCGCCGCTCGCCGAGCGGTCCACGACGTTCCCGGTCTCGACCGCGGGAGCGGTGGGACCGATCACAATCGACGCCAAGTTGCGCTTCCGCCAGGCGCCGCCGTTCATCGCCCGGGCGCTGGGGCTCGAGGCTGCGGTTCCTCGAATCGAAATCCATGAGATCGGGGAAGCTACGCTCACCGTGGCTGTCGAAGCCAACGACTAACCGGTTCCAACCACCGAGCCGCCTGTCGCGCCCGACGGGGCCGCACGCGATGGCTACTGCTGGAGAGGGACGGCGCTGACACGATGGGCGCTCGTGTCCTCTCCGGTTGGGCGCCCTCGTTTCCGTCCTTGTCATGCCCAACGACGGCGCGCGAGACACCCCGACTTGTCTTCACCCCGTTCGCGTCTGGGCTCTTGCGATACGGGTGGGTTGCGGTAGGATGGCCTGGGGCGCTCGCCGGCCCCGGCGAGCGTGTGCACACGGTGCGAACAAAATGACGAACCAGATGATCCGGCTTGTGGTGTTACTGCTCGCCCTCGTCAGCTGCGCCACCCAGGTCGCGGCGCAGGTGAGGACGCAGCCCGGTGCAGGTGACGAGTGGCAGCACTACGGTGGAGATGCCGGCAGCACTCGGTATTCGTCGCTCGCCCAGATCGACCAGAGCAACGTCTCGGATCTCCAGGTGGCCTGGCGGTGGAAGACCGACAGCGTCGGCCCGCCAGCGGAGCTCGATTCTCGTGTCACACCGATCATGACAGACGGGGTGCTGTACGCCACGGCAGGGTCTCGGCGTGCGGTCGTCGCGATCGACGCCGCCACGGGCGAAACGTTGTGGAGTTACAGCGTCGCGGAGGGTACGCGTGGAGACAGCCCGTCATGGGCGAGCTCGGGACGCGGACTCGCCTACAGGACGGGCGGCGACGACGCGCGCGTCTTGCTCGTCACGCCCGGGTTCCATTTGATTTCGCTCGACGCTGGAACCGGACAGCCGGACCCCGGATTCGGCGCCGACGGAATTGTCGATCTCAAGGAGGGTCTCGATCCGGCGGTCGATCCGGAAGACGGCCGGCTCGGTTCCAGCGCGCCGCCGCTTGTCGTCAACGACGTAGTAGTCGTTGGTGCGGCGCTGTCAGCCGGCGGGGCGCTTCAGGCCGCTGAGAGGCCGCAAGGCCATATCAGTGGGTACGATGCCCGGACCGGCGAGCGGCTCTGGATCTTCTACACCGTTCCCCGGCCTGGCGAGCTCGGACACGACACGTGGGAGCAGAGCTCGTGGCGCACGGACCAGGCAGGGGTGTCGGCCCCGATGTCGGCCGACGAGGAGCTGGGCTACGTCTACGCGGTGGTCGGCGCGGCGACGGGCGAGGACCACGGGGGTCATAGGCCCGGCGACAATCTGTTCTCTCAGAGCCTGGTCTGCCTCGACGCCAGGACGGGCGAACGCGTCTGGCATTTCCAGCTCGTGCATCATGGTCTCTGGGATTTCGATATACCCAGCGCGCCGATTCTTGCCGACATCGAAGTCGAGGGCCGGCCCATCCAGGCGTTGATACAGCCGACGAAGCAGTG
>JASLOY010000656.1 GCA_030745255.1 Vicinamibacterales bacterium | reverse complement strand
AGGTCGGCGAGCGGAGTCAGTTCCACCAATCGTCCGGTGCTGTCTCCCAAGCCGTCATCGAGTCGTACGCCGGCTTTGTCGAGCTGGCTCACGAGCAGATTCGTCATCGGGGTATCGGGTGGGTACTGGAGGTGACGCCCGCCTTCGAGCTGCCCCGCGGCCCCACCCACCAGCAGCAACGGCAGGTCGAAGTGCGAGTGCTTGTTGCTGTCGCTCAACGACGCGCCATACATGAGCAGTGAATGGTCGAGGAGCGAGCCGTCCCCATCGGGCGTGCTCGCCAGCTCGTCGAGGAACTTCGCGAACAGCGACACGTGATACGTGTTGATCTTGGCCATCTGCGCCAGCTTCACCGGATCGTCTCGATGATGGGACAACCCGTGGTGCGAATCGGGAATGCCAAGATCCGGATAGGCGCGCCCGTTCAGCTCACGTCCCAGCATGAACGTGAACACGCGGGTCATGTCCACCTGATAGGCGAGTGACAGCAGGTCGAACATCAGCTCGACGTGCTCCTGATAGGACTCGGGAACGCCCACCGGCTGCTCGAGCTCCGGAAGCTCGGTCTCGTTCTGCTCCGAGAGCTGGATGCGACGCTCGACCGCACGCACCGCATCGAGATACTGGGTGAGTCGAGCCCGATCCTGGGAGCCGACATCACGCTCCAATCGGGCGAGGTCGGTCGTGATGGCGTCGAGGATGCTGCGGTCCTTTCGAGACTCGGCGTGCCGGCGGGCCGCCGAGCCGCCCTCGCCGAAGAGCCGCTCGAACACGACGCGCGGGTTGTTCTCCATCGGCAGCGGCGTCGTCGGATCCCGCCAGGCGATGGTGTTCATGTAGACGCAGCTATAGCCGTTGTCGCAGCTCCCGACCAGGAAGTCCTGCTCGATGGCGAGCTCCAGCGACCTCAGCGGCGTGGTTTGCCCGAGCTGATCGGCAGCGAACTGATCGGCGGTCTTTCCCGCGCGGACATCGGCCCCTTCGGTCTCCCGGGGATGCACGCCGTTCAGCCAGGTGGCGGTCGCGCGGGTGTGCTCGCCGTTCCCGTCGCCCAGCGCCTCGGCCTGGCCCTGGGCCAACCCGCTGACCACGACCGTGTGGTCTCGGTATTGCGCCAGCGGGCTCAGGACCGGTGAGAGCTCGAGCGTCCCGGCGGTCGCGGGCGTCCACGCATACATCGCCATCCCGTTCGGCGCATAGACCCAGCCCAGACGCCGGACCGGCTCGGCCGCCCGGCCGGCAATGCCAGACAGCGCCGGCACCATCGCGTCGAGCATCGGCAGCGCCAGTGCCGCACCCACGCCACGTAGCACGGTCCGACGCCCGAGAGTCTTCTTGGTAACGATCATGACGCCGTTCTCCTCATTCTGAACGGTGGACTCGTGACGATGTCCAGGACAATCCCCGAGAACCGATAGTCCTCTTCCGCCGCATCTCGCACGATGCCCCGCACGGTGGGCGCGTCGTAGTGCTCCAGTCCCCGGCCGAGGGCATAGGTCATGAGCTTTTCGGTCAAGGTGCCGACAAATCGCTCGGGGCTCGACACCAGCGCGTCACGTAGCCCGGACGCCCCCACGAATCGGGTGCCATCGGGCAGCTCACCCGACGCGTCGATCCGGGTGTTGGCCTCCGAACGGGTGCGATAGCGACCCACCGCGTCGAACTCCTCGAGGGCGAGCCCCGGGGGATCCATCATCCGGTGACAGCTCGCGCACACCGGGTTCGCCCGGTGGCGCTCCATCGCCTCCCGCATCGACAGCGCCTC